>JAEVYX010000043.1 GCA_023392515.1 Bacillota bacterium
GCGTTTGACAACCGGCCGCTCTTGTTTGAGGAGTTTGAAAAGCGCATCCATCAGACGGTGTATGTGTCCGCCACCCCCGGCCCATATGAAATGGAGCGGGCCGGCAACGTGGTGGAGCAGATCATAAGACCTACGGGGCTCATCGACCCGGAAATCATCATCCGGCCCGCCACCGGCCAGGTGGATAACCTGGTGGGTGAAATTCACCAAGTGGTAGGCAAGGGCTTCCGGGTGCTGGTCACCACCCTTACCAAGCGCATGGCTGAAAGCCTGACGGCTTACTTGAAGGAACTGGATATCCGGGTGCGTTACCTGCACAGCGATATCCTGACCATGGAGCGTATGGCCCTATTGCGGGACCTGCGCTTGGGCGAATATGACGTCCTGGTAGGCATCAACCTTCTGCGCGAAGGCCTGGACCTTCCGGAGGTCGCCCTGGTTGCCATCCTGGATGCGGACAAAGAAGGTTTTCTTCGCAGCGAAACCTCCCTGGTGCAAACCATTGGCCGGGCGGCCCGGAACGTGGAAGGCCGCGTGATCATGTACGCTGACCAGCTGACCGACAGCATGCTCCGGGCTATTCAGGAAACTGACCGCCGCCGATCGCTGCAAAAGGCCTATAATGAAGCCCACGGCATCACGCCCCAAAGTGTGCAGCATACGGTGCAGGCACTGCTGGAAATCACCCGGCAGGTGGAAAGCCAGGATGCCAGTATACTGGACGAATCTGAAAAGCAGGCGCTGATCAGCCAAATCGAAGACCAGATGCTATCCGCCGCACAAAACCTGGATTTTGAAAAGGCAGCCAAGCTCCGCGATCAGCTGTTTACCCTCCGGGGTCAGGCCATACAGAAAAATGACGAACAGCCCCGGCGCCGCAGACGCCCGAAAAGGGGATAACAAAAGGTTCAGGGGCATCGCCCCTGAACCCTGCCAAAGGGGATCATCCCCCTTTGGCATCTTTTATAACTGCCCGCTCCCTGGGATTACCTGATTCGATCCGCTTCTACGGCCGACAGCGACGTAACAAGAGGCTTTCCGTCCTTATCCAGCAGCACTGTCATGCCACCGGCATAGCCTGATTGGTGAAACAGGTAATTGACGCCTGTCTCCCTGTCCACCCATATCTCCGTAGCATTTAACGAGCCCTGGGAAAACACCTTAATAAACCTCTTATCCCACATAACAAGCACACTCCTTTACAAAGCGTCAGCCCACGGGCCAAACACAACATGGGCTTTCCCTTCTCAAGCAAGAGTATACCATAAACCCAACAGCCAGAGGGATTTCCTGTTCCAATTGTCAGCACCCCATTACGAAAACCTCCGTCCGGCTGACAGGGGCCATATTCCGCTGCCAAAAAGCACAACGCCTGATTTTTAAAGGACTTGGAACCCCTGATGGATGGCAAAATGCGGTACCGGGCATGATATTTTTGAGGTGGGTTCATGCCCTTTTTGGTATTTGCCTGGTGGGCGGTGCCGGTATTGGCAGCAGCGCGCCGCATCCGGTTTTGGTATCGCGTAGGTCAGCATCATTATGCCAAGCGGCTGCTGCGCTCGGCTTCCATATTTGTGTCAGCCGTCATTGTGCTGTGCATGAGCACGCAAATCTATCTGGTCTGGAAAATGGGGCTGGCCGGGCCTGGAACGGTGCTGCCTTTGCATCTGTGCAGCTTTGTCGGGGTATTGACTCCCTTTATGCTGTTGACAGGCTCCAAAGGCCTTTTTGAGTTTTGTCTGTTTCTTGGGGTGCCGGGAGCCGTAATGGCATTGCTCTTCCCCGCCGTATTGCCAAGCCCTTGGCCGCTTTTCATGGAAGGGGCGTTTTTCAGCCTCCATTCCTTGTTGGTTCTGGCTCCCTTTTTACGCATGGCAGATGGAACAAGACCCGGCCCCAGGGCATTGGGGCGGGTCTTTTTATGGGCCAACCTGTTCGTGCTCCTGGTGTCTGCCGTCAACAGCGCCTGGGGAACAAATTATCTGTTTTTGCGAACAGCTCCGGCCGGTACGCCCCTTGTCTTTTTACAAGGGCTGGGCCAAGCAGCCTATGTGGCAGCCCTGGAAGCCATGGCGCTCCTTTTTTTAAAGGTTGAAAGCATCCTGGTACGGCGCCTTATTCCCAAGGGCTGATTCCTGCACCGGCTTGGGCTTATTCCACAGCCCATACTGAGCCTCGTTTTGAAGCGCGCTGAGCATCAGCTCCGGTGCGTTTGGATATTTTTTCGAAAGGGCAAGCAAAAGTTCTTTCATTTCCTGCCTGCGCGTATTCCCGTTGGCCGGACAGGGGCTTTTCACCACCGGCAAAGAAAGCGCCTTTGCCATACGGATAACATGCTTCTCCGGCAAATAAATCATTGGCCTTATCACTGTCAGGTCCGTCCGGCTCAAATAGGTCACAGGATGAAAGGTGTGAATGCGCCCCTCAAAAAGCAAGCTCATCATCAGTGTTTCCAGCGCATCGTCCCTGTGGTGGGCCAGAGCCAGTTTATTGCACCCATGTTCTTTGGCCAGGTCGTTTAAGATGCCTCTGCGCATTTTGGCGCACAGCGCGCAGGGATTTTTCTCCTTGCGCACGTCAAAGAGGATGTGTCCGATATCTGTCTCCCGAACCGTATAAGGGATCTCCAGTTTTTCGCATAAGGCTCTGACGCCGGTCAAGTCAAAAGGCTCCAGGCCCAAGGTCATGGTAAAGGCATGGAGTGTATAATTCGTGTGGCTGAACTTGCGATACAGCCACAGCGCGTATAATAAAAGCAGGCTGTCCTTGCCCCCGGATACCCCTACGGCAATACTGTCCCCATTTTGTATCATTTGAAAATCCTGATCCGCCCGGCGAATGCAGCCCAGGGTTGTCTTCATCGTCTTCCCCGTTTCTATATAGAGATATGTGGGTATTATAACAGCGCAGCAATACACCTGCAAGAAAGGGATATTTCTTCCATGAAAACAAGGAATATGTGCCCCGATTCTTCCATAATTGACAACTGCCGTCCACTATGGTATGATACAGGAGCAAAAATCAAATAACCTTATCCAGAGTGGTGGAGGGATGGGCCCGATGAAACCCGGCAACCGGCCAGCATGGCTTGGTGCTAAATCCCACAACGCGGCACACCGTATTAGGTTGCGTTGGCAGATAAGGAAGATCATGCCTGATCAACTACACCTGCTTGTGCCAAGCGGGTGTTTTCTTTGTTTTGCGGAATCTATCGAAAAGGAGACTTGAATGATGCGCCATTTGTTCACATCCGAATCCGTTACCGAGGGCCATCCAGATAAAATGTGTGACCAGATTTCCGATGCGGTGCTGGACGCCATTCTGGAAAAGGACCCCATGGCCCGGGTTGCTTGCGAAACCTGCGCCACCACCGGCATGGTGATGGTGATGGGAGAAATCACCACAAACACCTACGTTTCCATTGACGATATTGCCAGAAAGGTCATTCTGGATATCGGCTATCAAAGCTCCGATCTATGCTTTGACGGTAAAAGCTGTGCGGTTCTGACAGCCGTTCACGAGCAGTCCCCCGACATTGCCATGGGCGTGGATAATGCGCTGGAAACCAGGGATGGGGCCGAAGGGAAGGACACTGGTGCCGGGGATCAGGGGATGATGTTTGGCTTCGCCTGCGACGAAACACCCGAGCTCATGCCCATGCCCATTGCGCTTGCCCACCGGCTCACCAGGCGTATGGCCCTTTTGCGCAAAAACGGCACCCTGCCCTGGATGCGTCCCGACGGGAAGGCGCAGGTGACCGTGGCCTATGAGGAAAACCGCCCCGTTCATGTGGATGCGGTGGTCATTTCCACCCAGCACAGCCCGGACATCAGCCTGGAGGAAATTCGGGCACAGGTTATCAGCCAGATTATCAAAGCAGAAATACCGGCAGACTTACTCAGCGATACGACCAAAATCTACGTCAACCCCACAGGCCGGTTTGTATTAGGCGGGCCCGCAGGGGACAGCGGGCTGACCGGGCGCAAGATCATTGTGGATACATACGGCGGCTATGCACGCCATGGCGGCGGTGCCTTCAGCGGCAAGGATCCCACCAAGGTAGACCGTTCCGCAGCCTATGCCTGCCGCCACGCCGCCAAGAACATTGTTGCTGCGGGGCTTGCCCGGCAGTGCGAAATTGAGGTGGCTTATGCCATCGGCGTAGCCCGGCCCGTCAGCCTGTTTGTGGATACAAAGGGCACCGGCATCATGCCGGATGAGGACCTTTCCCGCATCGTGGAAAAGCTGTTTGACTTCCGCCCCGCAGTCATCATTCAGCGGCTGAAGCTGCGCCGGCCCATCTATCGCGCCACCGCAGCCTATGGGCATTTCGGCCGGGCGGATATTGACGCGCCCTGGGAATTGCTGGACATGGTGGACGAATTGCAGCAGGCAGTTGCATCCTATCAGGAGAAGGCATAAGTATTCCTTGCCCGTTACCCATTAATCCGGCAGTACATCGCCCCATCCATCCCCTTGCATTTCGCAGCGGGGTGGGTCGGGCGATTTTTGTCTTTTCCAGAAATCCTCCGGGGATTCCCGGCTCCACTGCCAATGGGGCGGACACAGCGCTTCATAGTCCTTTTGAAAATACCTTTGGTCGATGAGCAGCACCACGCCCCGGTCCTCCGCCGTTCGAATCACCCGGCCCGCAGCCTGCAGCACCTTGTGCATGCCGGGGTATTGATAGGCGTAGGCAAAGCCATCCCCCAGCTTTTTTTGATAGTAGCCGCGCAGAACCTCCTGTTCCAGGCATACCATGGGCAGTCCTACGCCCACCACCATAACCCCCAGGAGCCTCGTCCCCGGCAGATCAATGCCCTCGGCAAAGATGCCCCCCAGCACCGCCATGCCCAATAGAGGCGTATCATCAGCGGTAAAGCGGGCCAAGAACGCGTCCCTGTCCTCCTGGGCCATGTTTCCATCCTGAATAAGAAGGGGAAGCGCAGCCTCCCGCTCCTCCAGCTTTCTTGTGACCAGCCGCAGATATGCATAGCTGGGGAAGAAAGCAAAGTACTTGCCGGGCCGGGCCTTGAACACCGACAAAATGGCATCCGCCACCTGGTCTGCGGTCTCCTCCCGCAGCCGGTACCGAGTGTTGATGGATTTGCGCAGCACCAATAGATGCTCCTTTGGAAAAGGCGACGGCAGGGCATAACAACCATCCTCCTCCCCGCCGCCAAGCAGTTTTCGCATAGCGTGAAGGGGTGACAGCGTAGCCGAAAAGCACACCGTACCGGACAATTTCCGAGTCACCTTTTCAAGATGCTCCGCCACTGACAGGCAAAAAAGCTTCATATGCCGCTCTTTGCCCCTACGGTAGCACAGAAGTGCATAGCCGCCCTGGTCCTGCCCTGTAGCGAAAACAAACCCCGCCGCCTGGCTGTACACGTCCGAAAGCGCGCTCCCGGCTTCGCCCGGCAGCGCAAGGGCAAAGGCTCCCGCAGCCTCCTCCATCAGCGTATTCATGGCGGACGAAAGCCCCTCCGGCAGGCCCTCCAATACCATTTCCGCTTCCCCCTCCGGCATCTCAATCCCACGAAGGGTTTTTATAGCTGCCGTCAAGGCATGATAAAGCGGATTTTTGCGCCCTACGGCCTTTGAAAGTGTCTTTCGGTAGCCGGCTAAAAACGATCCGTCCGCCTCCCCGGACAGCATGGAACGGACACGGCCGGTCAGGTTGTGCGCCTCGTCTATGAGAAGGGTAAGGTTTGTTCTGTGATCGAATATCCGCTTCAGGTGGGCGGATGGATCAAAGGCATAATTGTAATCGCAGATCACCACATCGGCAATCTCACTCAGGGACAGCGCAAATTCAAAGGGGCATAGGTAATGCTTGTCCGCCACTACCGAAACCATCTGCTCATTCCAGTCCGTAACTGCCATCATTTCTTCCAGCGCTTCCGGCAGCCTTAAAAAGTGTCCCTTGGCCCGGGGGCACTCTTCCGGATTGCAGCGGGTATGAACCGGAGCCGGGCATTGCCTTTCCTTGGCTGTCAAGGTCAAAGACCATGCATGCAGCCCTCGCTCCCGCATTTGGGAAAGAGCGATGAGCGCCCCTTGCCTTGCGGTAGTCCTGGCGGTAAGAAAAAAGATTTGCCCGGTAAGCCCTTTCCCCAAGGCCTTCAGCGCCGGAAAAAGCACCGCGACGGATTTTCCGGTCCCCGTGGGCATGCTGGCAAACAGCCGCTTCTTTTGCCGGATGGCAGTAAACACCTGCACCGCCATTTCCCTTTGCCCCTTGCGGTAATTGGGGTAGGGAAAGGAAAGGGCATCCAGGCTTTCATCCCGCAGCGCTCGGTGCTGCCGCTGGGTGGATTCCCATAAAGCATAAGCCTTCAAGAGACCATCAAATTCCAGGAAAAGAGCTTCCCGGGAAAGGGTCTCCTCAAAAACCGCCCGCTCTTCCCCGTTTGCGTGAACATACGCCACACGGATACAAGCGCTTTCAATTTCCTTCTCTTCACATACCATATAGCCATAGCATACAGCCTGGGCCCGATGAGCGGGATAGGCTTCCCTGGGCGGATCGCTGCGCCGGGCCAAAAGCTTGATTTCTTCAATGATGGGGCAAGGGCCATCCCAGTAAGCGTCCATCCGACCGGTCAGCAAAAAGGGCACGCCTTCTGCTTCAGCTTCCAAGCGCAGCGGCGCTTCAATCTGCCAGCCCTCATCCTTTTCTCCCTGCCTTGCCTTATGGCCCCGCATACCCTCCATCATGTCCTGTACATTCCCGCTTGGCTGAATATCCTCCCCATGGATGGAGAATTCCACCAGTTGACGGACCGACAGGCGCACAACCTCCTCCATGGACACCTCCTGGCGAATGTTTGTTTCCATTATGGCACAAGAAACAGCCCTTTACAAGGGAACAATCACCCCATTTTTTGTATGTTAAGCTAACGTGCAGCAATTGCTTGTCAAAAAATTTTCAAAGAACCATGCCATTTCCCACGGCACCAGGTTGCCGTCGGTGGGAAATGCTGGTATACTTATTGTGAATTATTATGGAGGTATTGCATGGCCCGAAATTTGGAGGAAATGAGCTTTCAGGAACTGGGGCAATTGTTCCCGATTCTCTTGGTCGCATACAACCCCAATTGGATCAGCTGCTACGAGAAGGAAAAAGAAGCCATCCTCCAAAAGCTGGGGGAAGGCGCGGTGGAGGCAATACACCATATCGGCAGCACAGTTGTGCCGGGCATGATTGCCAAGCCCACCATCGATATTCTGTTGGAAATCAAGCAGCACGCATCTCCTGAGGCTATTAAGGAATCCCTTGGCGCCATCGGTTACCGCTATTCCCCCCAGCCAAAGAATCCCCCGCCTCACATGATGTTTATGAAAGGGTATACGCCCCAGGGTTTTCGCGGGCAGGCATATCATGTGCATGTGCGCTATCCGGGTGACTGGGACGAGCTTTATTTCCGGGATTACTTGATTTCCCATCCGGAAACCGCTTTGGAGTACGCAAAGCTTAAACAGGATTTGAAAGCCCGGTTTGAGCATGACCGGGAATCATACACCCAAGGAAAGGGCTCCTTCGTGCAAGCGGTTGTACAGCATGCCAGGCAAGCAATGAAGCTCCATCTTGACGATACGGCAGATGTGGTTTTGCCGTTTCCAAGCGATTGAAAGAACATGTATTATAAAGCGGTCTTTATTAAATTATGTGCTATTCCCTCAGACGCTATGTTTCCAGCAAAAGCATACGGCTTTACGAAAGTTGAAAAGGAGTAATGCAAATGGTAGAACATCTGTATCCCAAAAATTTGATGGAAGAGCTGGTAGACAGCTGTCTGGATGAAATGGTTGCAGAAACAAAATGCTGCTGCTGCGAGCGCTGCCGGGCTGATGTGATGGCGCTGGCACTAAACCGCTTGCCACCCAAGTATACCGTCAGCATCGATGGAGATGTATATTCCCGTTACGATGCTTTGAAAGCCCAATTCAAGGTGGATGTAACCTCCGCAGTACTGCATGCCATATTGCTGGTGAAAGATCACCCCTATCATGAGAAGAGCTTGGAAAAAGTACTGCTGCCCACCTTGAAGCCCTCCGCCCCGCCCCGTGTTCAAAAAAACGCACAAAAGAAAGTTAAGAACACCGATAGCGCCGCGCCGGAAGCTTAACGTTTTTTACCGCATACAACAAAAAACTAAGATAGACAGGAAGATGGAGCTGCCCTGAAAACAGGACAGCCCCATCTTTTTTAAACTTTGTAGCGCTGGTTTTCAGCCATCCTGCAAAAAGGGTATGATCCTGTCCATCACGTCATAAACCACATGGCCATGGTTTTCCAAAAGTATCGTGACTGAGCAGGGCATGAAGCGCCGAATTCTTTCGGCTGTCTTCTTTGCATCCACCGTCACATCGTTTTCACCCGCAATATACAAGACGGGCATCGTAAGCATTTTAAGCCTCTCTTCCCCAAATATGGGAAGCGCCGCCACCATGGGGTTGAAGTTTTCCATAATTATGTCGGTGACCTTCAAAACCTCCTCCGGAATGGCGCTGGTTCCGTAGACCAGCCTATTCATGGCATTACGGCCTTTTTTGCCACGGAATGCGTAAAAGATGGTCTTCAAAAGAAATGAAGGCTTTACAGGGGCAATACCCGACGTGGCAACGAGTACGATTTTTGAAACCCGCTCCGGAAAAGCCGTGGCAAATTTCAAGGCAATCCATCCGCCATAGGAATTTCCCATAAGCGCTGCCTTATGAATGCTTAGGGAATCCATCAGCTCCCTGACCCACAGCGCATAGTCATCAGAATTTAAGTTCAGCCTTTTCGCCGCGCTGTTTCCCGCTTCACCAAGGATGTCTACTGAAAGCACATGGTTTTGCTCCGCCAGGGTCCCCATATCACCAAACCACATGGCACTGTTGCTGCATGAGCCATGCAGTAAAAGGATTGCAGGGCAGTCAGGCTTTCCGGCTTCCAATACATACGTTTCCCCAAAGCTGGTATCCACCATGCTTTCCCGAAAGGAGAAAGGTACGCATTTCAGCAGAGACTGATAATGGGAAAGTATCTTCTGCCTGCCTTCCTCCGATTTAAAGATCACATTTTCCTTCATGTCTTCTCCTCCTCGTCGGTCTGCGAAGACGCGAGCACAGTCACGGTTTGAATCATAAATTCCATAAACCTGGCATTCCCCCACAGCATGATTCTGATTTTTCTCTCAGATTCCAGAAACTGAACATGCATGGTGGATGCTGCATACTCAGGCGGTTTGACATTAAGGACGGCGTTGAGCATGTTGGAGATGCGCATCGCCTCCTCCATATCGCGTACTTCCACATCCATCACAGCCGAAATTTTTATTTTTTCTGACACAGGTACTTCCCGGGAGGTTTTGCTCCCCCCATCTTCCCAAGTCAGTTTTTCACCTTCCGTAAAAACGCTCAGGTCATGGCCGGTAATGCGCCAGGACTTGCCGACCTTGGCCGCCCGCAGCTTCCCCTCCCGGATATATCGCTGTATTGTTTTCGGATGCATGGCAAGCATCGCTGCAACTTGATCTACCGTATAATAGTCCTTCTGCATTTCATCAGCTCCTTATTATTCCTTCAATCACTATTATAAGTAATAATAAGGAGTATGTCAAGGAATATTTAAAAATATTTTGGATCAATTGGGAATAGCAAAATCCCCGCCCGAAGAATTTCGGACGGGGTGCTTCTCTATGACCTCAATTGATGAGCATAAGCCTTGCTAGCATATCAGCCTATCTCCCAAAGATATTCATCACGCCATGCAGCAGTATTGTTGCATAACAGTTTTTCACCTTGTATCGCAGCGCTCCCAGTACAACACCGAAGCATAGGCCGACAAAAGCCTTCATCATCATCACAAACAGCAAATTTTCGGTGCCCGCTTTGAAAGCAATCACATCCACATACCCTAAATGCCAAACGGCAAAGAGAAGCGTTGTAATGATGTAGATAGAGAGTTCGTTTTTGAAGCCTTCTTTGAGCTTGTTCCACATATAGCCCCGGAAGATCAGCTCTTCCCCAATGGGTGTGAAGATTGATCCATACAGAATCGCAAAAATCGTTACGAAAGATTTGTTGTCCTGTATAATTACCGATGTGATCAGCAGGAACAGCAAAATCACCGTTGCCGCGGTATATAATAATTTCCGCTTGGGCGGAAATACGGATAACGCCACATTCTGTTTCTTGGAGATGAGCAGCATGGCGAACGCCAACAGCAGCATGCTCAAGGATGAAACGAGGATATCAGAAACTTCGTTTCGCTCCAGCACCAAAAACGCAAGATACCTGACAGCCATTCTGCCGGCTTGCAGCAAGACCATGAGAATGGTCACATGCATGAGCGGTTTTGCTTTGCCTATATTCATCACAATACCTCTATTACAAAAAGTGCCAGTTGCAGTAAGTATACTCCAGGCACTATCCTTGCGCAAGGGAAAGCCGGAACAGGAGAAACCTGATCCGGCTTTGTTTAAGAAAAAAAGGGGTGCAGCACTCCCGAAAAAAGCATTTGGGGATAGCTTTCAGTCTTGTATCCCCGGCACCTTGGGCAGCGAATCAAACCCCGGCTGTAAATCTGCGTCCGTGGGGATGTAGTCGCTCATCCGCATTTCATTGTAGGCGGTATAGGCTGCCAGGTCAAAATATCCCGTGCCTGTCAAGCCAAACAGGATGGTTTTCGCCTCTCCCGTTTCCTTGCATTTAAGCGCCTCGTCAATGGCGACACGTATGGCATGGGCTGATTCGGGTGCGGGCAGAATCGTCTCTAATTTGGCAAACTGCACCGCCGCGTCGAACACCTTGGTCTGCTCCACAGCCCTGGCTTCATCCAGGTATCCGTCATGGTAGAGCTTCGATAAAATGGGCGACATGCCATGATACCTCAGCCCGCCCGCATGGTTGGGCGAAGGAAGAAAGCCGCTACCCAGGGTATACATTTTGGCAAGGGGCGTAATTTTGCCCGTATCGCAAAAATCGTAAGCGTATTTGCCCCTTGTCATGGAGGGGCAGGAGGCGGGCTCCACCGCAATAAAATATGGATTGGCCTTCCCGGTCAGCTTATCCTGCATGAAGGGAGCCATCAGCCCACCCATGTTGGACCCGCCCCCTGCACAGCCGATAACGATATCCGGGTATTCGCCCAGGATTTCCATGGCCGTCTTTGTTTCCAGGCCGATGATGGATTGGTGCAGCAGCACCTGATTGAGCACCGATCCCAGCACATAGCGGCAGCCCTCGCTGGTTACCGCCACCTCAATGGCCTCCGAAATAGCCGTGCCCAGGCTGCCGGTGCTGTCCGGATTATTGGCGAGCATCGCCCGGCCCACATTGGTGGTGTCGCTGGGGCTGGGAATTACCTTCGCGCCAAAGGTCTCCATTACAGCTTTCCGGTAAGGCTTTTGCTGATAGGATACCTTGACCATGTATACCGTCAGCGGCAGCCCAAAGTAGGACGCCGCTTCTGCCATAGCCGTGCCCCATTGCCCGGCACCGGTTTCGGTAGTCAGCCCTTTCAAGCCCTGCTCTTTGGCATAGTAAACCTGGGCCACGGCGGAATTCAATTTATGGCTGCCGGAGGTGTTGTTGCCCTCAAACTTGTAATAGATTTTTGCAGGGGTGCCCAGCGCTTTTTCCATATTGTAAGCACGGATCAAGGGTGATGGGCGGTACATTTTATAGATTCTTTGAACTTCTTCCGGGATATCAATGTAGCGGGTGGTGCTGTCCATCTCCTGCCGAGCCAATTCCTTGCAAAATACAGGATATAATTCCTCCTCCGTTGCGGGTTTCATGGTGCTGGGATTGATATATGGGTCGGGCAGTTCTTTCATATCGGCGCGCAGGTTATACCACTTCGTCGGCATTTGGTCCTCTGTCAGGTAGAATCGATACGGAATGTTCGCCATCATGCATACTCCCTTTCATTTTTATCAACAGCACAGCCGGATTACCGGCGGCTGAATCTCGCCTTATCACCTATCTTTGCCTGAATACATAGAAAAAAGCCCTTGTCCCCAAAACCAGGGACAAGAGCTTATACTCCTGCGGTACCACCCAAATTGGCTTAACGCCCACTCATTCCATATACAAACATATATGCTCCCTTGATAACGGGCGGAGTTCCCGGCAGGTACTA
Organism: Bacillota bacterium; assembly: GCA_023392515.1. Lineage (GTDB taxonomy): Bacteria > Bacillota > Clostridia > Christensenellales > Aristaeellaceae > JAEVYX01. The sequence goes on from JAEVYX010000043.1 coordinate 12,137, forward strand.
CTCGAAATCTTTCGCCCTGCCCTCATAAGTCCATTCGGCACAGCTTTCTTTGCCGCAATCCCACCACCTGCGGCTCTCTTGAAAAGACCATCCATGCGTACTCGTCTTACTCAACGGTTTGTATGCTATTGGCGCTTATTATAGGGGATGGTTTTGCCCTTGTCAAGCCATTTTTTGTAAGATTATATGCAAAGCCCTTGCGAAATCTTTGTTCCAACCTTTCCAGGTCAGTTTCACAGCAGATTTGCGTATCAAAAAAGCCGGCGCCATTGCCGGCTTTTCGTTCTTCATCAATTAATTACTTGTCGGGTAAGGACGGCGGTACTCAATGCTGTATAATTCCGCCATATTTTCTTCCAGCTGCATTTGCCGGGTGTGATCGTGTGCCAGCACATAAACCAGGGCCACGACACCTAGAACTAAGAGCATCATGGGATATCGGCCTCCTCTTTCAGGACAAAAACTGCATTGCATCTTGCATTTAGATCCCTTACGCACTTATTATATCCCAAATACTTCAAAAATGGAAGTGTTTTTGCATCATTTCCTGCATAATATTTTCAATCTTCATTCCTGCAAAAACCTTTCCGCCGGCCAAAAAATTGATGGAAAAATATGATATAATGCAGGAAGATAGGGGGAAGATGCAGTTGCGCAAAAAAGCTTTGCTTGGGATACTGCTTGCGGCAGTTTTCGTCCTGGGAGTCGCCCTGGCTTTGGCGGAACCATGGGAAGATATGGAGCTTCCGTCCGGAGAAATTGTCTGGCAGGCCTTGGGACAGGAAACGGATGTATACCTTCTTTTATCCGGCAAACCTGCATCCGTCCGCTCCCAGCCAAAAAAGAATGCCAAAACAATTTATCCATGGCGGCGCTTTGCCCTTAGGGCCTCTGATTATCTGGCGGATGAAGCGTGGCACAAGGTTGCACTGCCAGGCGGCGAAGGGTACGTGCCCGCTTCCGCCGCTGCGATCATGCCGGCAGAACAGCGGCCCTATTATGCATCCTGCACCGCCACGAAAGATAAAGGCTATGTCTACGTCGCCTCAAAAGGTGCACTGCCTCTTTTGATGGACCTGCGCATGGGGGACAAGCACCACAAGCTCCTTTTGTCAAATGACGGGGCTTGGCAGCCAGTTTTGCTTACGCTGGGAGCGGGAGACTATGTATTGTCCATTTATGAAGCCGGGCTTTATGACGCTCCCGTGCGCCTTCTGACGGAAACCGCTTTTTCCGTGGCCTCTGTCCCGCAGGATACCGATCTGGCCCTTTTGTCCTCCCTGCATACCAACATGGCGGACCATCCCGTTACAATCGCGTTGGCGAAATCCTTATGTAAAGACGCGCAAACGCCTCTGCAGAAAGTTACCCTTTTATGGGACTGGCTTTACGCGCATGCCGAGTATGATAGAGCGCTTTCCAAATCCATACAATTCAGTGAAATACCCAATGGGGATGGCTTCATCCTGGGGTATAAGGGCATCTGCAGCGATTATGCTGCCTTTATGGCGGCGGGGCTGCGGGCAGTCGGCGTACCCTGCAAGCAGGTGGATGGCCGCAACATGCGCACAGGTCATCAGCATGCCTGGAATGAGGTCTGGCTGGATGGCACCTGGCAGATTATTGATGTAACCATGGCCCAATCCGCCGGGCAAAAAAAATTCCACACCGAAAATGCCAAGCATTACGGTGCGGAAAAGGGCACATGGGACGGCTTTCACTAAAGCTGTTATCTGCGGCGGCTGCTTAATGCCAGCAGGCGCAGCAGCTGCAAAATGGCGGTAACGGCGGCGGCCACATACGTAAGCGCGGCGGCATCCAATACCTTCTTTACCCCCGGAGCCTCGTCCCGTGTAATATACCCGCCGGATTCCAACAGGGCCATGGCCCGGCTGGAAGCGTTAAATTCCACAGGCAGCGTAATCAAGGAAAACACCACCGACACGGCGAAAAATACGATACCCGCAAACAATAGCGGTTCCCAGCTAAAGATAAAGCCGGCCAGGAAAAGCGGGAAGTACAATTGGCTGCTCAAAGTAACAACAGGCAGAATCGCGGTGCGCAGTTTCATGGGGCCGTACTCTTCCAGCTTTTGCATAGCGTGGCCGGCCTCATGAGCCGCAATGCCAAGCGCCGCCAGGCTGGAGGAATCGTAAACGCCCTCGGACAGGCGCAGTACCTCGCTGCGGGGGTCGTAATGGTCGGTCAATGTGCCCGGAATCCGTTCCACCCGAACACCGCCGTTGCCATTGCGGCTTAAAAGGTCCTCCGCCACTTCGCTTGCGGGACGGCCAGAGGCGGAACGCACCCTGGCATAATGGCTGTACGCGCTTTTGACCTTATATTGGGCCCATAGCCCCAATAAAAGGCCGGGTAAAATGTAAATCCAATCTGACAGATAATAATAATACATTCGGAATCCCTCCTTACGATACGGGATGCTTCATCCTGTTCTGCAGAAAGAAAGCTTTCCGCATTCATAGCATACCGCAAACCCTTAAAAACTACAAGGGCGACGGTGCAAAATGTCACTTACCCGGCGTTTGCGCCACGCTTTAATGTTTTTACATCATCAAAAAGGAGCCGGGCATGAAACAGCGAAAACCCTTTATGGAAAGGCGCCGGAAGCTTTTTATATGGATAGCCGCACTGGCCGCAGCGTCCCCTTTGGTGGTTCTTGCCACCTGTACAGTAGGCAGCGCAGCCATCCCATTTGATAAGGTTTGGGAGGAAACAGTACGCCATGTTAAGGGGCTTGATCCCCTTGCCCAGTCCGACAGCCTGATCCTTTTTGGCATTCGGCTGCCCAGGGCTATATTATCCTACCTGGTAGGCGCCGGGCTGGGGCTTTGCGGCGCTTGCATGCAGGGCGTGTTTCAAAATCCCATGGCCGATCCGCATTTGCTGGGGGTGTCCTCCGGCGCTGCTTTCGGGGCCACCATAGGCATGCTGCTGGGGATTTCCGCTTCTGTTGCAGGCTTGGGCCTAACGACGGTTTTGGCCTTTGCCGGCGGCATTTTTGCAGTGCTGGCGGTGCATATGCTATCCATCGGCCACGGCCGGGTGAGCCCCGGGCGGCTGTTACTGGCGGGTATTGCCATGACATCGCTCTTATCCGCCGCCATATCGGGGATGATGATCTTCCGCCGGGACAAGATGGACAAAATCGTTCAGTGGACCATGGGAAGCTTCACCAGCGCAAGCTGGGAGAAGGTGACGGCAGGAGTGCTGATGATTCTGCCCCTTTGCCTTCTGCTTTCCTTTGCGGGCCGTACACTCAACGCCCTGTCTTTAGGGGATGAAAGCGCCCAGAGCCTGGGCATCCCGGTGGAAGGAACCCGGCGGATTATATTGGCGCTCTCCACTTTGTGTACGGCAGCGGCAGTCTCCCTGAGCGGTATTATCGGCTTTGTGGGGCTGGTAGTGCCGCATATAGCCCGGATGCTTTGGGGAGGAGATTACCGGACGCTTTTGCCGGTGTCCTTTTTCGCCGGGGGGCTCTTCCTTACATTGATGGATACATTGGCCCGTACCCTGGCCGCACCGCTGGAATTGCCGGTAGGCGTCATTACAGCCTTGATTGGCGGCATATTCTTTCTTGCTATCATGCGCAAAACCAGGCATAATACGTTTTGATTTGAAGGGAGCGTTTTCATGAAACAGGTTGATTACAGGGAGATTTCCAACATTATCAATGACAAGCTTAGCCACGGCGGCGTGTTTTTCACCACCGGGGATATGGAAAAAGCCAATACCATGACCATGGGTTGGGGTGGTGCTTTGTCCTTTTGGGGCAAAGGCGTCTTTGCCGCACCGGTCAGACCCAGCCGATTCAGTTATGGGCTTTTAAAAGAGCGGGGAGAGTTCACCATAAGCATTCCCCTGCATGATATGAAAAAAGAATTGGCCTTCGCCGGGTCCCGTTCCGGCCGGGATGTAGATAAATTTATTGGTCACGGCCTTACCAAAGCCCCCGCCGCCCAAGGGATAACCCCGATCATCGCGGAATGCGAGCTGCACCTTGTTTGCCGGGTGGTTGGTGAAACGGATTTGACCGCCGATCATCTTTCCCAAGATATCGTAGGGCCTTGGTATGCAAAAGGGGATTTCCACACCCTGTTTTTCGGGCAGATCCTCACCGCCTATTACACCAACGAATAATTTCAAGTGACCGCATCAAAAGCTTTCGCCTGCCTTTTTTTGCAAAGAGCGGGCCGCAAGGCTTTGATTATATTCTTTTATACTTATGAGGGAGGCTTAAACCATGGGTTTGTTTGACTTGCCGATAAAGGACTTATATGCTTATCAGGGACGCAATCCCCGGCCGGCGGACTTTGATGAATTCTGGAATAAGGCGCTTGCGGAAATGAATGAGGTGGATGCAAATCCCGTTCTAACACCGGCGGAGTTCAGGCACCCGGCGGTGGACTGCTTTCACCTGAACTTTCTCGGCACCAAGGGCGCGCATATATATGCCAAATATTTAAAGCCCAAAGAAATTAAAGGAAAATTGCCCGCCATTCTTTGCTTTCACGGATATGCCGGTTGCAGCGAAAGCTGGACCTTTCTATCCGCATGGGCCAGCGCGGGCTTTTGTGTAGCCGCGCTGGATGTGCGCGGCCAGGGCGGCCTAAGCGAGGATGTAGGCGGCGTCAAGGGCAATACCCTTCAGGGGCAGATTATCCGCGGCCTTGCAGAGGATGACCCGCACAAGCTGCTTTTCCGGGATATCTTTCTGGACACGGCACTTCTTGCCAAGATTGTCGCAAGCTTTCCTGAGGTGGATGGCTCGCGCCTGGCAGCCCGGGGCGGCTCACAAGGCGGTGCCTTGACGCTAGCCTGCGCAGCCCTGGCGAATATCCAAGCTGCCGCGCCCGTCTATCCCTTCTTATCCGATTACAAAAGGGTATGGGAGATGGATCTGGC
>JAEVYX010000049.1 GCA_023392515.1 Bacillota bacterium
AGTTTCTTGATGGTGGCTTGCACCTTTTCTTTGATTGGAGGGGATACATTGCTGGCGCCGTTAATAACCCGGGACACGGTTGCAAGGGATACGCCGGCGTGCTTGGCAACGTCTTTTACTGTTACCATATAAGACGCCTCGCTTTCTTGGAGTGCTTCCACAAAATCGTGGAAACGTTTCATCAAAATGATTTTATCACAGAATGGAAGCTGGTGCAAGGGGAGAAACATATTAAATGAAGGAAAATGAAAAAACGTTTACATTATAAATGATGGCAAATAGGAGAATGAAACAGAAAGTAACAGACAAAAGAGACAAAAATTTCGAAAAAGGGATTGCATAATCACAATGTGTATGATAATATAGCGGCATAGATGGATGTAAACGTTTTATCAAGGACAAATCAAAGGGGCAAACCTTGAAAAAATGAGAGGGTACATCCGTATATCATGTTAGGAGGAGACATCCATGAAAAAGATCCTAAGCCTGGTTCTCGCACTGGCCCTGGTGTTGGGCCTTGCCACCACCGCGATGGCCGCGGAAAAGGTAACCATCCGCTTCTGGGACGGCAACTGGAATGAAGAAGCCTTCAAGACCATCCAGACCATGTGGAATGAAAAGTATCCCGATATCGAGCTGGTTGGCGAATTCCAGGTGGATTCCGGCATGTCCGACAAATACATGCTGGCCCTGACCAACGGCACCGCGCCTGACGTTGTGGCTTGCGCGCTGGACTGGGTCACCACGTTTGGCAACGCCGGTCTCTTGGCCCCTCTGGATGAATACATCAAAAATGACGGCGTGGACACCAGCATTTACGTGCAGGGCGCCATCAATGCTTCCACCATCGATGGCAAGCTCTACGGCCTGCCCTTCCGCTCCGAAACCTACGCTCTTTTCTACAACAAGGATATCCTGGCTGCCGCCGGTTACACCGAGCCCCCCAAGTCCTGGGCCGAAGTGCTCGAAATCGCTGCTGCCTGCACCAAGGATGACGTTGCCGGCTACGGCCTGTGCGGCGCCAACTACGGCAATGTTTCCTTCCAATATATCACCATGCTGCGCAGCCATGGTTCCGACATCCTTACCGCGGACAAGACGGCTTCCAACCTGAACAGCCCCGAAGCCCTCGAAGTGGCGAACCTGTACAATGAGCTGAAGAAATATGCTCCCGCCAGCTTGCTGGAAAACAGCAACGCCGAAAACCGCAACCTTTTCTCCAGCGGCAAAGTGGCCATGTACATGTCCGGCATCTATGATGTGCCCACCATCGTGCAGAACAACCCCGATCTGAACTTCGGCTGTGCTTTGGTTCCCACCAAGTCCGGCGAAGATGCCGACCGCAAGAGCATCCTGGGCGGATGGTCTGTGGCCATTCCCGAAGGCAGCCAAAACAAGGATGCTGCCTGGAAGTTTGTTCAGTTCATCACCAGCACGGATGTTGCCAAGGTGTACACCAATACCTTCACCGGTACCCAGGAACCCGCTGCCAAGTTTGCGGATTTCCCCGCCGACATCGTAGCTCCCAATCAGGAAGCGCTGACGTACGCCGCGGCTCTCCCCAGCGTTGCTAAGATCGTGAATATCCGTCAAGCCATCTTCGATAACCTCGTTCTGGCTTTGACCGAAGATTTCACCCCTGAAGAGGCGCTGCAGGAATTGCATACCCAAGTGACCGAACTGTTGAAGTAAGCGGCATAACAATGATCCCGGATATTTAATTCCAACGGGGCGGCCGTGTCCTACATGGCATGGCTGCCCCTAGTCCTTCCTTGAGGAGAGTGAATGGCTGATGCTGAAGCGAATCAATCGTTCTGGCGTACTCTACGTGGCGCCGGCCATGGTCGTTGTAGGCCTGGTAATGCTTTACCCGCTGCTTTACACGCTGGTCATGGGCTTTTTTGAAAAGACGCTGAATACCAAGACGCCTGTGTTTGTCGGCTTTGACCAGTATGCGTCGCTTTTTGGCAACAAGGTGTTTGTCAATTCCATCAGCCATACGATGACCTGGACCTTCGGCAGCGTGCTTTTCCAGTTTACATTTGGCTTTATGGTAGCGCTGCTTTTGCACCAACCCTTTGTAAAGTACAAAACGGTTCTTAGAATTCTGCTCATGGTACCCTGGGTATTGCCCAGCGTTATTGGCTCCGCGGTATGGAAATGGATGTTCAATGCCGATTACGGCATTATCAACTTCGTATTAAAAACCATAGGTGTATTGGACAAGAGCCAAACGTGGCTGTCAAGCCCCAAAATGGCCATGAATTCGGTTATCGCCGTAAACGTTTGGAAAATGTTTCCTTTTGTGCTCATGATGGTGGAGGCTGCACTGCAGGGCGTATCGAAATATTTGAAGGAAGCCGCGGTCATTGATGGTGCGAACCCCTTTCAAATATTCAAGGCCGTCACCTGGCCTGCCATCTCCGGCACCTGCTATTCGGTGCTTTTGCTTCTCATCATCTGGACGCTGAATGCCTTTACCTTTATTTATACCTTAACGGATGGCGGCCCGGCCCACAAGACGGAGGTCATGGCCATGTTCATCTATAAAAAGGCGTTCGCCGAATTCAACTTCGGTCAGGCCAGCGCAGCCAGCGTCATCCTGTTTACCTTATCCATGATTGTTTGCTTTGTATATAACAAGATCACCAAGTCGAGGGAGGAGTAAGAAGATGCGCAAGAAAAAGCACATTCCGCTGCAGATTTTTACCTACCTTTTTCTGCTTGTCATGATCGTGATTGCAGTTTTTCCCGCGGTATGGATGCTTTCCACCGCTATCAAGCAAACCACGGAATTGTATGACATGCCTCCGGAGATCATCCCCAACGTGCCGACGCTGAAAAACTTTGTATCGGTACTGGGCACCAGCAAAATGACATCTGCCTTTGCCAACAGCACGATTATCACTATCAGCGTAGTGCTTTTGACGCTGATACTATCAGTGCTGGCGGGATACGGCCTCAGCCGCTTTCGTTTCAAGGGCTCCAAGCTGGTGAAAATCATCCTGCTTTTCGGGCAGATGGTTCCGGGCGTGGTCATCATTATTCCGCTGTATACGGTGTTTTCCAGGCTGGGGTTGTTGGATCAGCATGTTTCCATCATCATTGCAGATATGGCGCTGACCATTCCCATGGGGGTCATCATGCTGTCTTCCTTCTTCGCGGGCGTGCCCCGGGAACTGGAGGAGGCAGCCAAGATTGACGGCTGCACGGGGATGAGCGCGCTTTTCAGGGTGGTGCTGCCCATTGCCAAACCTGGCCTTTTATCTGTAGCCATCTATACCTTCATTCACGCTTGGGAGGAATTCCTCTTCGCGCTGAACCTGAGCATTTCCACCAATACCCGCACGCTGCCCATTGCCATCAACAGCTTTGCCGGGGAGTTTGCGGTGGACTGGGGCGCAACCATGGCGGCAGCATCGGTGGTCGCGCTTCCGGTGCTGGTCCTGTTCCTTTTGTGCAACCGCTATTTCGTGCAGGGCCTGTCTGACGGCGCCGTCAAGGGCTGAGAAAGGATATATAGGATATTATGATTGTGCTTGTAACCGGCGCGAACAGAGGCTTGGGCTTATGCCTTGTACGGGAAGGCCTGAATCGGGGGCATACCTTGATCGCGGCCTGCCGCAGCGTTTCCCCTGAGTTGGAAGCGTTAAAAAGCGAATATACTTCCGCGCTTCACATTGTAAAAATGGATGTGGGCCAGGAAGACTCCGTGTGCAGGGCGGCGGAAGAAATCAAACGCAGTTTTTCCCGCGTGGATGTGGTGGTGAACAATGCGGCAATCCTGTTGGAAAGCAAGTTTTTCGCCGGCGACCCGGTGACGGACCTGCCTCTTCCGGACCTGGAGGCTGTGCTGAATGTAAATGTGATGGGCCCCATCCGGGTGCTGCATTATTTGATGCCCTTGGTCTACCAAAGCGAGGCGCCTCAAATCTACAACATCTCCAGCGAGGGCGGAAAGCTAAAGCCCCAAGGCTCCCATTACATCGGCTATTCCATTTCCAAGTACGCCTTGAACATGTATACTCAGAAGATTCGCAACTACTTTCAGGAGCGGCGGCCGGAAAAACACATCCGCACCTTTATGGTGCATCCCGGCCGGATGAACACGGTCATGGGCGTGGAAAACGCCCAGATTGAGCCGGAGGTTCCATCCAAGGGGCTTTGGGATATTTTTGAGTCCAAACGCCCGGTGCCGGATTTTGAAATCCCCTTTATAGATTATATGGGCAATAGGATGCCCGACTATTATCAACCGGAGGCTTAAGGAGGAAGAACCATGGGACTTCAGGCTAACGCTTATGAGGCGGTTGCGGGGAATGTGCGCGCAAGCTCTGCCCCCTCCGCGCTTCGCATTACGGATATCAAGCTGTGCAAGGTGGATCTTCCGCCCTGGGGCTGCTATCTGATCAAATTGGAAACGAATCAAGGCATTTGCGGGTATGGGGAAATGCGGGACGGCGCCAGCGCCACATATCTGAAAATGCTCAAAAGCCGCCTTGTGGGGGAAAACCCCTGCGAGGTGGAGCGGCTTTTCCGCAAGATCAAGCAATTCGGCGGCCCGGCCAGGCAGGCGGCGGGCGTTTGCGCGGTGGAGCTGGCGCTGTGGGATTTGGTGGGCAAGGCCTATGGCGTGCCGGTCTACCAGCTCCTTGGCGGACGGTTCCGGGACAATGTGCGCCTGTATGGAGATACCCACATCGAGGCCGGCCGCTTCACAGGGAAGCTGATGGACCCCAAGGATGTGGGCAAGGTACTCAAAGGCATCATGGATGAAGGCTATACCGTTCTCAAGATTTTAAGCGTGGAAGTGCTCATGGCCCAGGAAGGCAACTATTGCGGGCCTCTGGATTGGGTGGAGCGGCTGCGCAAGGTGGAGGATCAGGCCCGGGCAGTGGCGCTGAATGGCGGCACAAGGGCTGAAATCGCCAGGATCAATGGGGAATTGTACGACTTCAATTCCGTTTCCCACCCCTTTACCAACATGCATGTGACGGAAAAGGGCTTGGATCACCTGGAAAGCTACGTAGAGGAAATCCGCAGTGTAATCGGCGACAAGGTGCCCCTGGCCATCGATCACTTCGGCCACTTTCCGCTTGTCGACATGATTAAAATCGCCCGCCGGCTGGAAAGGTTCAATCTGGCTTGGCTGGAGGACATGCTGCCCTGGTATCTCACCGACCAATACAAGCAGTTGAAAAACGCCACCACCGCGCCTCTTGGCACCGGCGAGGATATGTACCTGGCCGAAAGCTTCGAGCCGCTTCTGGCGGCGGGGGCACTGGACATGGTGCATCCCGACCTTCTGACTTGCGGCGGCATTCTGGAAACCAAGAAGCTAGGTGAGCTGGCCGCAAAGTACGGCGCTTCCATGGCTTTGCATTGCTGCGAAAGTCCCATTGCCGCCATTGCCGCGGCGCATATGGCAACCGCCAGCGAAAACTTCTTTGCCCTGGAGCATGACTCCTTTGATTCCCCCTGGTGGGAGGACCTGCTAAACGGCCCGGTCAAGCCCATGGTACAGGGCGGCTTTATTACCGTTACCGACGCACCGGGCTTGGGCATTGATTCCCTCAACGAGGATTTGATCCGGGAACATGGCCCCATCAAGGAAAAGAACGTGTGGATTTCCACAGACGACTGGAATGATGAGCGGTCTCTGGACAGAATTTGGAGTTAGGAGATATTGCGCATGATGCGTTTGGCATATGGGCAGATCCGCAGTGTTGACCCGGATACCATGAAAAACGCCCGCCAATTGGGGATTGACAGCGTGCATTTCAACCTCCCCTTTGACCTGAAGGCGGATCAAAAATGGCTTTATGAAGACCTGGCCGATTTCAAGCACCGGTGTGATGATTATGGCGTTCGGGTGGAGGGCATGGAAAACATGCCCATCACATTTTATGACAAGGCCATGCTGGGGGAAGAAGGCCGGGACAGGCAGATCGACAACGTTTGCGAGTCCATTAGAAACCTGGGCCGGGTGGGAATACCGGTATTGGGCTACCACTTTTCCCCCTCCTTTGTGTGGCGCACCGACAATTTTGCGCCTCTTGGCCGGTATGGCGCCAAGGTGCAGGCTTTTGATCTTGATTTGCAAAAACAGGGCATTGACGACATGGCGGATTTCGGTCAGCGGCGAGATGTGAAAATCCCGAATGTGGAATTTTTGTGGGAGAATTTTGCCTATTTTATGGAGCGGGTAATCCCGGTTTGCGAGGAGTATGGCGTAACCATGGCCTTGCACCCCGATGATCCGCCCATCGAAAGCCTCAGCGGCATCGCCCGGATGTTCATCAATGTGGAAAGCTACAAGCGCGCCGAAAAACTGATAGGCAGCAAAAACTGGGGCCTGCTTTTCTGCATCGGCACCTTCTCTCAAATGCCGGGGGGCGACAAGAATATCTTTGAAGCCATCGACTACTTTGGCCCCCGGGGGAAATTGATTTACGCCCACATGCGGGATGTGCAGGGTACGGTGCCCAAATTTCACGAATGCTTCCTGGGATCCGGGAATTTTGACCCCTTCCAGGTGATGTACGCCCTTTATAAATCCGGCTTTGACGGCTTCATTTTAAGCGACCATGTGCCGGGCATCACAGGGGATACCCCCTGGGGACATCGGGTTCGTTATGCGGATACGGGGTATATGCGGGGATTATTGGAAGCCATCGCAAAAATGGAGCAATTGCAAAACGGAAAGGAACGAGTAAAATGAGCTGCCCTCTTGACGATACCTCCCTGGTTCAAATCGGGTTTGTCGTTCGGGATCTGGAAAAAACAAAGGTGCAGGTAGCCCGCTTTTTGGATGTGCCGGTGCCGCCCTCGGTTCACAGCGGGGAATATGCCATTACCAAAACGGAATACAAGGGCCAGCCGGCCCCGGATGCATCCTGTATGATGGCCTTTTTCTACTTTGGCAATCTGCAGGTTGAATTTATCCAGCCCAATGAGGCGCCGTCCGTATGGCGGGATCATTTGGAAACCAAGGGCGAAGGCATCCATCACCTGGCTTTTCAAGTGAAAGGCATGACCAAGTACATTAAAAACTGTGAGGACTGGGGCATGACCTTGGAGCAAAAGGGCGAATACCGCAGGGGAAATGGCCGTTACGCGTATATGAACGCCTTGGAAGACTTGAAAATCTTTGTGGAAATGCTGGAAAGCGACGAGCAAAAATAAAGGGGTATAGCAATATGGAACAGCACATATTTCCGGAAGGGTTTGTGTGGGGCTCCGCAACGGCGTCCTACCAGGTGGAAGGCGCTGTCAGGCAGGATGGCCGGGGGGAATCGATCTGGGACCGCTATTGCTCCGTTCCCGGCAACGTAGCGGGAGGGGACACGGGCGAAATCGCCTGCGATCATCACAACCGGTACAAGGAAGATGTCCAGCTCATGAAAAAGATGGGGCTCAAGGCCTACCGCTTTTCCGTAGCCTGGCCGCGGGTCATGCCGCTTGGCCGGGGCCAGGTAAACGAAAAGGGCCTGGACTTTTACGAAAAGCTGACGGATGAACTTATTCTAGCGGGCATCGAACCCTATGTAACCTTGTACCACTGGGATCTGCCCCAGGCTTTGCAGGATATCGGGGGCTGGGCGAATCCCGAAATGCCCAAATATTTTCTGGAATTTGCAAAGGCAGTATTTTCAAGGCTTTCGGGCAAGGTGCGTAAGTGGATCACCCTCAACGAGCCCTACTGCACGGCCTTCCTGGGACACGCGGAGGGGCGGCAGGCTCCGGGCATCCGGGACTTTTCCACTGCTATAGCAGTTTCCTATCACCTGTATGTGGGCCACGGCCTGGTTGTGAAGTATTTCAGGGAGCAAAAACTTCCCGGTGAAATCGGCATTACCCTGAATCTTATGGGCCGCCTGCCCTATTCCGACAGCCCGGAAGATAAAGTCGCTGCCAAACGGGCGGATGGATACCTGAACCGCTGGTTTGTGGAGCCCATCATGAAGGGGAGCTATCCCCAGGATATGATCGACCTGTACCGTGAAAAGGGTGTTGTGCTGCCGGAATTCAAAAAGGATGACCTGGCCCTCATGAGCCAGCCCCTGGATTTTATGGGCCTCAATTATTACAACGACTTTTATGTGGTCGACGACCAAAACAAATGGCCTACGGGCTTTGCCATTAAAAATCCTCCGAATATGCCCGTTACCGACCGCAACTGGCCCATTACCGAAAAAGGCCTGACAGATATGCTCCTTCGCATGAAAAACGAATATGGCATCGAACGGATTTTCATCACCGAAAACGGTGCCTCCTACAACGACGTGGTTTCTTTGGACCATCAGGTGGAGGATTATAACCGCACGGATTATTTAAAGCGCCACCTGCTGGCTATGGAAGATGCCATGAAAGCCGGCGTCCGGGTAGATGGGTATTTCCTTTGGTCCTTGTATGACAATTTCGAATGGAGCTTTGGTTATGGCAGCCGATTCGGAATCGTTTATGTGGATTTTGTTACACAGGAGCGGATTGTAAAGCAAAGCGGTCACTGGTTCAGCCGTGTGATCGAGAAGAATGCCATCATTTAAGGAGAAAATTTATGAGAAATATTGTCGTGACCGGGGCCTCCAAAGGGCTTGGATTTTATATCTCAAAAAAGCATCTGGAAATGGGCGACCGGGTTTTCGCCTATATCATTGAGCAGTCCGATGAATTGAATGCGCTGATGGAAATCTATAATCAAACACTCCAGGTATATCATGTGGATATCGGCAATACCGCCTCTGTTATGGCTGGTGCCGAACAGGTGCTTGCACAGGTTCAGCGCATTGATATTCTGTACAACAACGCCGGGGTATACAGCTTTGATGATAAGGTGCCTTTGGAAGAAACTGACCCCGACCGCTTTCAGTGGTATTACAACATCAATGCCGTAGGTCCTGTGCGGGTATTAAAGTCCTTTCAAACCGCCCTGGGAAAGGGCAGCGTAGTCATCAACATGTCCTCCGAGGCGGGGAGTATTGCCCAGTGCCGCCGCTTCCGGGAGTATGGATACTGCATGTCAAAGGCTGCGCTGAATATGGCCATCCGCATTTTCAGCATTGCCACCAAGGAAATCGGCGTGCGTTCCATGGCGATTCATCCAGGCTGGATGCGCACCACCATGGGCGGTGCAAACGCCGACTGCCCGCCGGAGGAAAGCGCGGAAAGGATTATCGGCATCGCCCTGGATATTGACAATATCCCGGAGGAAAACCAGTATATGGACCGGGACCGGGTATTGTACAAGTGGTAAATCCCATCATGGATCGAGGGTATTTGGTATGAAGGAAATCAAATTCGGCATCATAGGCACCGGTTCCATCGCTTCAAAGTTTTCAATGGCCTGCGGAATGACACAAGGAGCATCGGCCTATGCAGTATCCTCCCGCGATTTGGAAAAGGCTCAGGCTTATGCCGCTGCCAACGGAATTGAAAAGGCTTATGGCAGTGCGGAGGAAATGGTGCGGGATGGGCAGATCGACTGCATATACGTGGCTACGCCACATCCTATCCATTTTGAAAACTGCATGCTGGCCTTGGAAAACGGAAAGCCAGTGCTTTGTGAAAAGCCCATGGTAATGAACCGTAAGGAAGCGGAGCAGCTGTTTGAAACGGCCAAGGCCCGGAACCTGTTCATCATGGAGGGCATGTGGACCCGGTATTTGCCCAATACCATCAAGGTAATGGAGTGGATTCGCGGCGGTGCCATCGGAAAAATCAAGTTCATCGATATGATTTTTTCCTTCAGTGTGGATATGAATGCGCCCAAGGACCGGCTGGTGAACCCGGCTCTGGGCGGCGGCTCCATGTATGACCTGGGTGTGTATACTGTGGAAATGGCTTCCCATTATGTGGGTGCCAACCCTATCGCCTATAGCGGCTTCCATACGGATTTTGTTCCCGGCAGCGACGCCACCGCGGTGATGGCGGTAAAGTACCCCGGCGATATACTGGCCACCATGCGCACCGGCATCACCTGCAACGCACCCTGCATGGCAACCATTCTGGGGGATAAGGGCCGCATCGAGATTCCGAAATTCTATCTGGCCAATGAGGCGAGATTGATTGTAGATGAAAAAGTCGTATCGGAATGCCGCATGGAATATGAAGTGCCCGAGGGGCTTACCTGGCAGCTCAAAGAGGTGTGCCGCTATCTGCGGGAGGGCGTGACCGAAAGCCCCGTGGTGCCTTTTGTAGATACCCTGAAAACGGCGGAAATACTGTCGGATATGATGGCGCAATTTTATCCCGATTATTACGGGGGAAAATAGCATGGCGGAGTATCTGGAAAAGTACGGTATCAAAAGGTATTTGAATGCCTTTGACACCGTGACCGTATTTGGCGCAAGCCGCATGGCGGAAAATACTAAGGAGGCCATGGATCAGGTCTCCCGATGCTTTGTGGATATTCTGCAGATGCAAAGGACGCTGGGCGAGCATGTCGCCAGGCGTACGAAAAACGAAGCAGCTTATATCTGCAATGGAGCGGCGGGGGGCGTGCAGCTTTGCGCGGCGGTATGCATGGCAAAGGGCAGCGACTACCACTATCAGCATTTGCCTGACACTGATGGCTGCCCCAACGAATTTCTGGTGCTCCATGCCCAGCACAATACCTACGACAAGGCCATTGAAACCGCAGGCGGAAAAATCGTGCTGGTGGGGGATGCAGATGAAGTGCTTCCCTTCGATTTGGAAGGCCGCATGGGGGAAAAGACGGCGGCGGTGTTCTACTGCCCCGCGTCCATTTACCAGCGAGGGAGCCTGCCTCTTTCTCAGGTGGCCGAGATGGCCCACTGCTACGGCATTCCCGTGATTGTGGATGCGGCGGCCCAGCTTCCGCCGGTAGATAACCTGTGGCGCTTTTCCGAAGAAGGGGCGGATATGGTCATCTTCAGCGGCGGAAAAACCCTGTGCGGCCCCCAGGCCAGCGGCCTGATCGTAGGCAAAAAGCAGTTTATTGAAGATTGCATCCGCTTTGGCGCGCCCATGCATGGGGTGTGCCGCAGCAATAAGGTATCCCGGGAGGGGATGATCGGCCTTGCGGTGGCCATCGACAATTACCTTGACGCGGACCATGAAGCCCAGGGAAGAATCATGTCCGGGATTGTAGATGATTTGGTTGCCGCCATGGCGCAAAGCGGCAAGGCGGAGGCTTACCGGGTGGAGCACGGTTCCGTGGGCCAGAGCTATCCCCGGGCCTTTGGCAGGCTGAAGGAAGGCATATCTGCCACGGCTGTCACACAGAAAATGCGGGAAGCAGGCATATTCATCGGTTGCAACGGGGAGAGCAGCACCATTTATTTCAGCCCCCTCAACTTGACGGAGACGGAAGCAAAAGAGGTATGCGCCGTTCTTTCAAAGATTCTGGCAGATATGTAATGGCAATACCCCCAAAGCCCTTACTTCCTCTTGGCTCCCGTGAAGGCTGCCGGGAGGAATTTTTACATCATGAAGGAGCGACCACCCATGAAAAAGCAAATGTCGTTAACGGATGGCTGGAGGGCGGCAGGCTTTCCTCTGCAAGGATTTTCGCTGGAAAAGGCGATACAATCGGCGGAATGGATAGATGCGCCGGTACCCGGGGATGTGCATACCATGCTCATGCGCCTGGGCCGGATTGGTGACCCGGCGATGGGCACCAACGACAGCAAAACCGCATGGGTGGAAAAAATGGTTTGGGTTTATAAAAGAGATGTCTCTCTGCCGGAAGATTTTTCGGGGGCGGATGCATTGCGCATCGTATTTCAAGGGTTGGATACCTTGTGCGATGTTTACTGGGACGGGCATAAGGCGGCTTCTTTCGCCAACATGTTTGTGGAACACACCCTGGATTTGACAGGTGCGGCTGTGTCCGGAAACCATACCCTGTGGGTTGTTTTCTGGCCCGTCTGTTCTTTCAGCGGCAAAGAAAAATTACCGGAAGGCTTTTGGATCAACTATTCCACAGAGCGGGCCTTTGTGCGCAAGGCCGCCTATTCCTTCGGCTGGGACTGGACGCCCCGCGTGGTCACCGCGGGCATATGGAAACCGGTGATTCTGGAGGCAGTTTACGGCGGGGCCTTGCATGCCGTAAAGGGCGAAACCTTATCCCTGTCCCCGGGCGGAGAGGAGGCGGTGCTCCGCTTTTCGGTGGAGGCGGAGGTCATGGGGGGCGCGGAGGCAATCCTTCGAATCACCCTCTTTGAGGGCGAAACACAAGCTGCGGTTTGGGAAGGCGGCCAGGAGTTTACGGCAGCGTTTCAAAATCCCCGCCTTTGGTGGACGGGGGATGTGGGTGAACCCTTTTTGTACACCCTCCGGGCGGAACTGCTGGTGGATGGTGCGGTACGGGATGAAATCACAAAGCCTTTTGGTATACGTACCCTAAAGCTGGAAACGGAATCCCCTGAAGGGGAAAGGCGGTTTGTAATTGCGCTCAATGGACGTAGGATTTTCTCAAAGGGGGCTAACTGGGTTCCCGTAAGCAACCGCCTGGGGGACATCAGTCAAGACAAAACGGTCTATCTGCTGGAGATGGCGGCAAAGGCGGGCATGAACACCATCTGCGTATGGGGCGGTGGCGTATACGAAAGCGATTCCTTTTACAACACCTGCGACCGCTTGGGTCTGCTTGTCTGGCAGTATTTTACGTTTGCCTGCGGGGAGTACCCCGACTTTGACGAAGAATTTGTGAATAATGTCCGGGATGAGGCACAAAAGGCGGTGCGGCGGCTTTCACCCCACCCTTCCCTGGCATTGTGGATTGGCAATGTGGAAGGGCAGATGCTCTGTGAAAAGATCGGCCTGAAAAGAGAGATGTTTGGCCGCCGCTTGTTTGAAGAGCTTATTCCCTCCTGGCTGCAAAAATGGGACCCGGAGCGGGCTTACCTTCCCTCCTCACCCTGGGGCGGGGAAACGGCGAATTCCCCCCTGGAAGGGGACCGGCACAACTGGGACGTATGGTTTCAGGACATCCCTTATGAGGATTACGAAAAAGACGCGACGCTTTTTTGCAGCGAGTTCGGCGTGCATGCCGCACCGGTAAAAGCCACGGTGGAAAAGTATACGGGTGCTGCCAATTTGAGCCCGGACAGCTATCCTTTCCGGTACATGAACCGGGACCAGAGCCTCGCGAGAATGTACTACTACTTTGAAAAATATACAGGCTTGCCCCGGAACCTGGACGAATACATCGACTACAGCATGCTCATTCAAAAAGAGGCACTCCGGGTGGGCAGTGAGCATTTTTCTCGGCGGTTCCCAGCCTGCGGCGGAGCGCTGATCTGGCAATTGAACGATTGCTGCGGGGCGCATAGCTGGAGCATGATCGATGTGGACGGCATCCCCAAAGCCTCCTACTATGAGGCGAAGCGGTTTTTTTCGCCCGTTGCCGTCAGCCTCAAAGCGGTCGACCACGTAAAAACCCAGGTGTGGCTTCATAACCATACCTTGCGGGATATAAAAGTGGTCATCCATGTGGAAATCGGCGATTTTCTGGGCCTGCGCGTATATGAAGAAAGCCTGGAAGCTGCGGCCAAGGCGGGGGAATGTGTCTGCGTCAGGGAAATTGCGGCGGGGGGGCGGTTTTCTCCCAATGTGATTTTGCATAACCGGCCTAGGCTCTTTTACATTGCGGCGCGGATAGGCGGCCAGGAGCGCCCGGCATTGCGCTACTTTGAGGAATACAAGGAGCTCCCATTGCCCCCCGCAGACCTTTCCTGGGAGTGGGAGGAGGATATGCTTTCCGTTACATCTCCTGTTCTGGCCAGGCAGGTCAAGGTGGATGGGGAAGTGGAAGGACTCATATTCAGCGACAACTGGTTTGACCTTTTGCCGGGGGAAACGCGAAAAATCCGTATCGGCCGCCTGTGGGACGCGCCGGTTTCAGAAAGAAAGCTCTATGTAAAGGCTTTGAACGGCGAAATAATTCCTCTTCCGGTTCATATGTGACCTGACAGGGACCAATTTATATTCTGATATTAGAAACCACCGGAGCCTATCATACAGGCTGTAAACGCAAGCCTGTATGGAATGGCCCGGCGGTTTTTATATATGGTACAGGATTTGGCGCTTACCTGCACATAAGCACGGTCAAGTCGTTGACATTTGTGCCTGTCGGCCCGGTAACGATCAAGCCGCCCAAGGTTTTTAAAACAGGATAGGAATTGTTGTCCTGTAGATGCTGGTCCAAAGAAAGGCCTGCTTCCCGGCACTGACCGGCAAAGCTGCCGGTGACGATTCCCCCTGCCGCATCGGTGGGGCCATCGGTTCCGTCTGAGCCGACGGAGAAAATCACCACGTCTGAAAGACCGTCTATGCCCTTGGCGGCAGCCAAAGCCAGCTCCTGATTGCGGCCGCCCTTGCCGCACCCCTTCAGGTGTACCACTGTTTCACCACCCAATATCAATGCGCAGGGAGGTGTCGCAGGCTGGCTCGACGATTTGATTTCCCGGGCGATGGCGGCAAGAAATGCGCCGGCGTCACGGGCTTCCGAATCCAGTGTGGTTGTCAGCATAATGGGGCTATATCCCCGCTTTTTAGAAGCAGACATCGCCGCCTGGCATAGTGCCGTTACATTTCCCGTGATCTCAAAGGAAACATTCGAAAGAGTTTTCGGTGTTTCCAGTTTCAGAGCTGCCTGCATATGGGGTGGGAGATCGATTCCGTATTTTTCAAGCAGCAACAAAGCATCCTGGCTCGTAGACCGGTCGGGATAGGCCGGGCCGGATGCGATGCTATCAAGAGAATCACCCAAAACATCGCTGAGTACGATGGAAAGCACATGCGCCGGTGCGCAGTGCATGGCAAAGCGCCCGCCTTTTACATTGGACAGGTGCTTTCGAATCGTGTTGATTTCCACAATGCTTGCGCCGCAGGCCAGTAGCTTTTTGGTGATATCCGCAATATCTAAAAGGGTAATGCCCGTCAGGGGCGATTCAAACAAAGCCGATCCACCCCCTGATACAAGGAATAGCACATGATCTTTTTCGGTAAGATTTTCCACCAGAGAGAGGGCTTTTTTCGTGGCTGTCAGCCCGTTTTCATCAGGAACCGGATGCCCGGCTTCCAGGATTTCCATATGGGGAATCGGCCCCTGGGAATGCTCGTATTTCGTAATGACAACGCCTGCCGCTATTTTATCCCCAAGGGCGTCATGGGCTGCCGCAGCCATTTTCCATGCCGCTTTTCCGATGGCAACCACATAGACAAGGCCACTCAGCTTATGTCTTGCAAGCGCTCTTTTTACTGCCACATCGGGCAAAACAGCCGTAATGGATTCGGATATAATATCCTTTGCATCCTGCAGCATACTCATATTGCCAGTTCCTCCCGGGCTTTATCACGATGATTTCGTAATTTTGGATATATGAAAGGTGAGGCAGGACTGCCGCAAAACCAGCAGGTCTTGCCTCACCTTACGCTGCATTATATTATACCGGATGCTTTACAGAAAGAGCAAGGAAAGCAGCCAGATAAATATAATGGCAACAATGCCCATTACAAGGGTTACCATGGTTTGCGTTTTATATCCATCCTGGGCCTTTAAGCGGCCAAAGTTGGTAACCACCCAGAAATAGGAGTCGTTGGCGTGAGAGACGGTCATTGCTCCGGCGCCGATGGCCATAACGGTGAGCGCAGCCGCAAAGGGCGTGGTAAGGCCCAGCGTCGCCATCAGGGATTCCGGGGCGTTAAACGCACCCATGATACTGGCGGTGGTGATGATCGCCACCGTGGAGGAGCCTTGGGCCGTTTTGAGGATCGCGGCGATGAGGAAGGGGAAGAACATGCCCACGCTGGCCAGGAAGGTGGCATTTTCGGATATGTAGGTGGTGATGCCGGCCTCGGTAATGACCTTGCCCAGCACGCCGCCTGCCGCCGTCACAAACAGAATGGGGCCCACAGTGCGCAGCGTTTCTTCCGAAAGCTTTTGAAAGTCGCTCATTTTATGGGTGGAGGCCAAAAGACCAATGCTGTAAAGAAGCCCCACCGCCAATGCAATCATGGGCGTTCCAAGGAAGGTGAAAAGATCTGCGATAGTACCCGTGATGCCCAGAATGGAAAAAATGGAGCTGATGCTCATCAAGACCACGGGCAGCACAATCGGCATGAAGGAATGGAATGTGCCGGGCAGCTCCCCGTATTCTTTCACCAATTCCTCGTAGCTTTTCACTACTTCTTCTTTGTTCTCATCCTCTTCGGACTTCAATCTTTTGCCGATATACTTGGCATACAGGTAAGCTGCGATCAGGCAGGGGATGGAAACCAGCGCGCCCACGCCAATGACAAGTAGCATATTTCCGCCTACGCCCAGCGTTCCTGCGGCAGCAATGGGCCCTGGAGTCGGGGGGATGAGCACGTGGGAGATGTATAGCCCGCCAGATAGTGCTACCGTCATGGCGACGCTGGAGGTGCCGGTCTTCTTTGTGATAGCTCTGCGGATGGGGTTCAAAATGACAAAGCCGCTGTCGCAGAACACAGGGATGGATACGATCCAGCCCATGATCAGAATAGCGGTTTCAGGGTTCTTCTTGCCCACCCTGCGCACTACGGCATCGGCCATCCTGAGTGCCGCTCCCGTTTTTTCCAGGAAGTAGCCGATCATGGCGCCCAGGATGATAACGATGCCCAAGCTGGAAAATACACCAGAGAAACCGGCTCCGATGACGCTCGGAATCTTGGTGAGGGGGATTCCGCCCAGGAATGCCAGCACCAGCGATACACCCATGAGCGAAAGGAACGGATGAACCTTGAACTTCGAAATCGCAATGATCATAATAGCAACCATGATCACAAATGCGATAATCAATGGGATACCACTCAAGCAAATCTCCTCCTTGTACTAATTTAGAATTACCGGGAGCTTTGCGGCCGAATTGTATTCCTCATTTGAAATGCTTATCGGCTGCTGACGGGCAGGGCTGTATCTCACCTCCGTAAAGCTGCCCCATACCAGGATATTTCTCTGCATCTTCGGCAGGTCGGAATACTGTGACACAAGGGGATGTATGACAAATTCACCGGCTGACAGCCAATGTATGCCCGTGCATCGATATATCCTATGCGTATGCGCATCTGCTAGGATGGCTTTTTCCATCCTAAATTACGCGTAGGACGGAAGCATTTTGTGCTTTTGCGCAACTGCAAGCAAATATTGACCAATACAGGCGCTTTATGCGTGAATCCGCCAGTGGGAATATACCCTATCATAGACAACAGACAGGAAAATGATACGTATTCGATAGATGCCAAGCTTCGCGCATAGGACATGCATCTTTCAGCCGCGGCAAGCAAAATCGTAATGACATTCCCTTTTGCATTTCATATAGGTTTGTAAAATGGTCTCATATTCTTATGTAATAATATACTATGATATGCTTATGTTTGTAAAGACTTTACGCGCCATTGTTTTTGAAAAATCACTTTTGGGGTGCAAAAACAAGATCCTGCAATTGCTTGCAAAATCGGTAATGAGAATATATTCTTGAATCATTCAATATGCGCAGTTCTATTGGCTGCCATATGCAATTCTATGGCAGCCTGTGTCGTTGTTTGGTTATAGGAAAATAAGCAACAGGGAGGCTTGGCACGAAAACTTCCTATGCATGGCTTTTACCTGGGGTTATTCACCCTTAAAGGCTGTACTGCTCTCCCGGTCAATCAGCTGAAAAGGCATATAGGTCCTTACGGGGATGGTGTTATTTTGTATTTGGTCGATGAGCATGCGCACGGACATGGTCCCCATTGCTTTTTTATGGGTGTGGATGGTGGAAAGCTTGGGGGAAATATATCCGCATAGCTCAATGTCGTCAAAGCCAACCAGGGATATATCCTGGGGAACTTTGAGCCCCTTTTCATGGATGGCCCGCATGACGCCGATGGCGGTGATATCGTTTACGCAAAAATACGCGCTGGCATGCTTTGATTGCGCCAAAGCTTTGGACATGCTTTCGTACCCGCCGTTCAGGGACAAGGCCGACTCCACCACATGACACTCTTCAATTGGAAGGCCGTGCTTTGCAATGGCTTGCCGAAATGCGACAAAACGATGCTCATTGATGAGGGCGTGATCCCGGTTTGTTTCGCCGATAAAGCCGATGCGCGTATGCCCCAGTTTTACCAGATGATCTACAGCCAATGCGATTCCTTGTACGGCGTCGCATAACACCTGGCTAATATCGCAGTCGATATAGTTCAGCCCGCAGTAGACCAGGTGGGGGATATGGGTGCGCAGCATGTCCAGCATATCCTGGCTCATGCGCCCAAGAAGGATGGCGCCGCTGACGGAACGGGTGACGATGCTGTTAAAAAACGCGGCGTCCTGCAGGCTCCGCTTGCTGGATATGGGGAATGTATATTCCATGGCATAGCCCTGGGCGATTATTTCCTGATAAACACCCGCGATAACCTCTGAAAAGAAAGGGTCTACAAACAAATCGTCATAGGAGGCCAGAATACAGCCGATGCTCCGGTGATCCAATTCTTCCGAGCCGTCCTTAGCCCTGTGAATCAGCATGCGTGCAGTCTGGTTTGGCACATACTGCATCTCGTGAACGATTTTCCAAACCTTTTCCGCCGTTTCCTGGCTGGCGGGTTTGGCGGCGTCGTTATTGATGACCCGGGATACCGTTGATACGGAGACCCCTGCTTTTCTGGCGATGTCCTTGAGTTTCGCGTTCACACTTGCACCTCTTCACCCGTTGCATGAAATGATTATCCATGATGTGGGATTAGTGTAACATAGTTGCAGGGGTTGCGCAAGCACGGTGGACCATGCAAAAAAGCCTTTGCTTTTTTGCCGAAATGCGCAAAGAAACCGTTGACAAGCACCTGCAAATATAGTACACTTCAGTCAGAAAACGTTTGGAGCAAACGTAGAGACCGACAAATGAATCATACTAGGAGGGGTGTTCTTATGAAACGTTGGACGATCCGGCTATTGGTGGTATCCCTGTGCTTCTCCATGCTCTTTGGCACTGGCGCTTTGGCGCAAAGCACCACCACGTTTGGCCTGGCTCCCTTGGAGCAGAGGCAGACTGTCAGCGTGGGCTTTTTCTCCGGCTCCGGCCATTCCATTCCCTTTTACATTGCGGAGCAGGAAGGCTTCTTTGACGAACTGAACATCGACATCGAATATCAGTCCTTCATCAATGGCCCTGCCATGATGGAGGCCAATGCCAGCTGGGATATTGCCGATGTAGGCGGCCCCGGCGTGCTGGTGGGCCAATTGGGTTATGATGTGCGCATGGTCGGCGTATGCGACTATGAAGAAAACCTGGCGCTGTTTGTGCGCAATGACAGCCCCATCGTGGCAGCCGGCAAGGGCGCATTGGCAGACCATCCGGAAGTGTACGGCAATGCCGATGCCTGGAAGGGCACCAAATGGCTGTACCCTGTAGGCACCAACCTCCATATGACTTTGGCAGCTGCCCTGAATGGCTTTGGCCTGAGCGTTTCGGATATTGAATCCGTAAACATGGACGTAAGCAGCGCCCTGACCGCCTTTAAGGGCGGGGAAGCCGATGGCTTAGCCGTATGGAACGCCGTCGCCTTTGCGGCGGAGGATGCGGGTTTTGTGCGCGTTGGCGATGCGGGAAAACTGGGCGTTGTCAGCACCTGCGGCCTGGTAGCCACCAAGGATGCCCTTGCCAACAAGCGTGAGCTGATCAAAAAGGTATGGCAAGTGTATTACCTCACCTGGCAGTGGTGCAACGAAAGCAAAGAAAACATGGAAAAGGCAATCTCTTACTACGTGGACTCCTGTGAGACCGAGGGTGTTGTCAGCGATGAAAGCATTTGCCGCCGGGCTTTGGAATACTTCCGCTGCCCCAGCGTAAAGGAAGCCATTGCCGTTATGACGGAAACCGAACCCGACAACCAGGGCCTGTATACCTCCCGTGAACTCCTTCGCGCGGAAAACGACCTGCTGGAAACGCTGGACTTCTTCGTGGGTCAGGGTAAATACACCGCTGATGACCGTGTGAAGGTACTGGACAACCAGCTGGTGGACAATTCCATTGCTGCGGAAGCATTGGCGGATTTTGAGGCTCAGGGTATTGAAATTAGATAACAACATAGATTAATGTGGCATAAGCGGGGGCCCTGCGGATTATCAAATTCTATGGGCCTCCCCTTATAGTCAAATGACAGCCCAAGGTCCATCGCAAAGGGGGATTCATCTGTGCAGGATACAGCAAACCGGCGCCTTACCAATGAGGAGCGGGTGCTTCTGGTACAGCGGCAGAAGCGGAAAAATGAGTATCAAAAGACGCTTTTGAGTATCACGGGAGTGCTGGGCTTCTTTTTGATCTGGCAGCTGGCGGTTTCCACCGGGCTGGTTACCAGCCGCTATATCGCGTCGCCTGTGGAAATCTTCAAGCTCTTTATTCTTAAATTACATGACGCAAACCCTGACGGCGCCGTATTGGGCGTGAATGTGCTGGCCAGCCTTCAGGTTGCCTTGGCCGGCTTTTTGCTGGCGGTGGCGGTCGGCGTGCCTTTGGGGTTGTGCATGGGTTGGTATCAGGGCTTTGATAAGTTCATGCGGCCCATATTTGAAATTGTGCGGCCTATCCCGCCGGTATCCTGGATTCCCCTTACGATTGTCTGGCTGGGTATCGGTTTGCAGGCCAAGGCCTTCATTGTATTTTTTTCCGCATTCATTCCCTGCGTCATTAATGCCTATACCGGTGTCAAGCAGACGAGCCCTGTGCTTGTCAATGTGGCAAAAACCTGCGGTGCATCCAACTTTACCATCTTTTATAAAATCGGCATTCCTTCCGCTATGACCATGACCTTTGCGGGCATTCGCGTGGCGCTGGGCAATGCCTGGGCCACCCTGGTAGCGGCAGAAATGCTGGCCGCGTCTGCCGGCCTTGGCTATATGATCCTGATGGGGCGGCAGTTTGCAAGGCCTGATCTTATCATATTGGGCATCCTTGTCATTGGCGTAATTGGCGCCGCCTTTACATCGGTATTGGGGCTGGTGGAGAACAAGGTATTGGGGTGGAAAAAGCTGTGAAGACAAAAAAACAAATCGTGCGCAGCGAGGCGGAACGCAAAGAACTGGTAAGGCGGCGCATCTACAGCATTTTGCCGTTCCTGTCGCTTTGTCTGCTGGTGCTCTTATGGATTTTCGTATCCGGGCAGCAAAGCGCCTCGTTCCCTTCGCCCAAGGATATCTGGGAAAGATTCATGCGGCTGCTGGAAAAGCCGATTATGCGCCTGTCTTTATGGCAGCATATCTGGGCCAGCCTGCAGCGGGTGTTTGTGGCACTGATTGCTTCCTGGGTGCTGGGTATTTCATTCGGTATTTTGATTGGATGGAATAAAAAAGCCAAGGCGCTATTCGGCCCCTTGTTTACAGGCCTGCGTGCGGTTCCGCCTCTGGCCTGGATTCCCTTGATTACCATCTGGTTCGGGATCGGGGAGTTCCCCAAGGTATTGGTAGTGTTTATCGGCGCGGTGATGTCCGTGGTGGTCAATACCCAGGCTGGCATTCAAAACGTCAATCAGCTTTACCTGAATGTGGGCAGAATCTTTCATGCCGATAAACGGCAGATGCTTATGCAGATTGCCGTACCCTCGGCGCTGGACGCCATCTTTGCGGGAATCCGTACATCAACCAGTGCGGGCTGGATGGTGGTTCTGGCTGCGGAGATGCTGGGCGCCAAGTCCGGGGTGGGCTTTCTCATCACCCGGGGTATGGATTCCGGGGATATGTCCCTGGTGCTCCTGTCCATGATCTGCATTGGCCTGGTGGGTGCGGCACTGGCTGTGCTTACACAAATTATAGAAGGGCTGGTATGTCCGTGGAAAGCAAAAAGGTCAAACTGAGTTTACAGCATATCGCCCAGAACTACATTGTCAAAAACAAGGTGTTCGAGGCCGTTACAGGTGTTTCCCTGGACGTATATGACCGGGAGTTCCTCGTCATCCTGGGGCCGGGGCATTGCGGAAAATCGGTGCTGCTCAACATCATCGGGGGCCTCGAAAAGCCTGTAGGTGGCGCGGTCTTCCTGGATGGGGAAAAGATTACGGGCTGTGATAAGCGGATTGGCATGGTATTTCAAAAGCTCGCCCTTATGCCTTGGAAAACCGTAATGGGCAATGTGGAATTCGGCCCGCAGATGGCTGGGGTGGATAAAAAAACGCGCCGGGAAACAGCCCAGAAATATATCGACCTGGTTGGACTAAAGGGCTTTGAAAAAAGCTATCCCAGCCAGCTTTCCGGGGGCATGAAGCAAAGGGTGGGTATTGCCAGGGCCTATGCCAACAACCCGGAAATATTGCTCATGGATGAGCCCTTCGGCCAATTGGACGCCCAAACCCGCTATGCGATGGAAGAGGAAATTCAGAAAATTTGGCAGCGGGAAAAGCGCACCATTCTGTTTGTTACCAACAACATTGAGGAAGCCGTGTACCTTGGGGACCGGATTGTGCTTTTGTCCGCCTGCCCCGCCAGCGTAAAGGCGGTATATGACGTCAATCTGCCCAGGCCGAGAGACACGGTATCGCCGGAGTTTCTGGCACTGCGAAAAACCATTTCGGATAACACGGACCTTCCTCTGTAACGGGCAATGCCATCCTGATGTCTGGAGGGAATAAGATGAGCAACCAGGAACGCTGCAAAATCGAGGTCAAGAACCTCTCCAAATATTTTGGCAGCCTGCACGTATTGGATAATATCTCTTTCAATATCAAAAAGGGCGAGTTTGTATGCGTGGTCGGCCCTACCGGCTGCGGAAAAACCACGTTTTTAAACCTGCTGACCAGAATCTATATGCCGTCCAAGGGCGACTTGTTTATTGACGGGGAATCGGCGGATCCGAAAAAGCATAACCTTGCCTTTGTGTTCCAGGAGCCCAGCGCGATCCCATGGCTCACAGTGGAAAAGAACCTGCGCTTTGGGCTGGAACTGAAAAAACTTGATAAAAAGACTATTGACGAACGGGTTGAAAAGATTATATCGCTTTTGGGCCTGCAGGCCTTCCGGGATTCCTATCCCCACCAGTTGTCCGTCAGCTCTGAGCAGCGTATCATCATCGGCCGGGCGTTTGCCATGAACCCAGATTTGCTGCTCATGGATGAACCCTACGGGCAGATGGACATCAAGCTGCGCTTTTATCTGGAGGACGAGGTGATCCGCCTTTGGAAGGAATGGGGCAGCACCGTGGTATTCATCACCCACAACATTGAGGAGGCCGTTTATTTGGCCGAGCGCATCCTCATCATGTCCAACAAGCCTACCACTATCAAAGAAGAAGTTATAGTGGATCTGCCCAGGCCCAGGGATGTGACGGACCCCGAATTTATCAAAATCCGCAAGTATGTCACCGATCAGATCAAGTGGTGGTAAGATGCCGGGAAAAGACTTGCCGTTTCCCGCGTCTTTATGGCCTATTCATTTTTGTAATAAATAAAAACGTTTGGTGAGAAGGTTATTAAAGGAGTGACCCCTTTGATTTATGATGTGCTGATTATCGGCTGCGGCATTACCGGGGCTGCCGCTGCTTACGAATTATCCCGTTATGACCTGAAGCTGGGGGTACTGGAACAGTATAATGACGTGGCCAACGGAGTTACCAAAGCAAACAGCGCCATTCTCCACGCCGGGTTTGACCCCATACCTGGCAGTACCGAAGCACAATTGAATTTGGAAGGCATTCGCCTGGCCAAGGAACTTTGTGAAAAGCTGGATGTGGAGCGCAGGGAAATTCCGTCCTTTGTCATTGCGCTGGAAGAGCGGGATATGGCGGAAATCGAAATGCTATATGACCGGGGCGTAAAAAACGGTGTGCCCGGTATCCGCATTCTCACAAGGGATGAAGCCTTGAAAATCGAGCCTGCGCTGAACCCCAACATCCTGGCGGCGCTGTATGCCCCCGGCTCTGCTATTGTAAACCCCTGGGAGTATGCCATTGCCCTTGCGGAAACGGCAGTGCGGAACGGGACCCATATGCATTTGGGCACGAAGGTAACCGCCATTCAAAAAAAGGGGGATATCTTTCATTTAGCGACCAACCGGGGTGAATTTACCGCCCGGTATGTCATAAACGCGGGAGGCTGCGATTCGGACAAGGTACACGCATTGATCGGCGGTTCCGGCTTCACCTCCACCCATTTCAGGGGCGGCTATTATGTGCTGGACAAGAGCCAGGGAACCCTGGTGAATTCCGTCATCTTTCCGTGCCCTGATGAGTATGGCTTCAAAGGCGTTCTGGTGGCTCCAACCGTTCACGGCAACCTGATCGTGGGCCCGGACGCCGAAAAGGCGCAGGACGGGGCGGATGTGCGAAATACCGCAAAAAGCCTTCAAGATGTAAAAGCCTGGGGCCTGCGCTCGGTGCCGGGGATCAATTTCCGGGAAGTGATCCACGAATACGCCGGGGTGCGTCCCAACACGCAGTTTAAGGATTTCATCATTGGCGAATCCCCCGCGTGCAAGCACTTCATCAACCTGGCGGGCATCAAGTCTCCGGGGCTTTCCGCAGCGCCGGCCATTGCCAAAAAGGGCGTGGAGGTTTTGCGGGAATGCGGCCTCGAGCTGTATAAAAAGGAATCCTTTATCGATACCCGCAAGCGTATCAAATTCCGGGCGCTAAGCCAGGCAGAGAAAGAACAGGTCATCCGGGAAAACCCCTTGTACGGCAGGGTGATCTGCCGCTGCGAAACGGTAACGGAAGGGGAAATCGTGGAGGCCATTCACAGGCCCATCACCCCCACCACCATTGACGCCATCAAACGCCGCTGCGGCGCGGGCATGGGCCGCTGCCAGGGCGGATTTTGCGGGCCCAGGGTTCACGAGATTCTCGCTCGGGAGCTTCACAAATCCATGGATGAAATCCTCCTGGATGAGGAAGGCACCTACCTTCTCACAGGCCCCACAAAGGAGGAAGCTGCACAATGAAATATGATGTGATTGTCATCGGCGGCGGCCCGGCGGGGCTGGCGGCGGCTATCAGCGCCTGGGAAAACGGGGCGCAAAAGGTGGTTATCCTGGAGCGGGACAAGGAATTGGGCGGCATATTGAATCAATGCATCCACAATGGGTTTGGCCTGCACTACTTTAAAGAGGAATTGACCGGCCCCGAATACGCAGGAAGATTTATACAGATGCTTTCCAATACAGGTATTGAAACCAAGCTGGATACCATGGTATTGGCAATCACCAAAGAAAAACAGATCCATTGCGTAAGCGCAAAGGAAGGCTACCAGGTATTGGAGGGAAAGGCCATCGTCCTGGCCATGGGTTGCAGGGAGCGCACCCGGGGAGCAATCATGATGCCCGGTGACCGTCCTGCCGGCGTCTTTACGGCCGGCGCTGCCCAGCGCTATGTGAACCTGGAAGGGTGGATGGTAGGCAAAAAGATTGTAATCCTGGGCAGTGGGGACATCGGGCTTATCATGGCCAGGCGCATGACGCTTGAGGGAGCGAAAGTGCTGGCCTGCGTGGAGCTGTGCCCTTATTCCAACGGTCTGAACCGGAACATCGTCCAATGCTTGCAGGATTATGATATTCCCCTGTATTTGAGCCATACCATTACCGATATCAAGGGTAGGCACCGGGTGGAGCAGGTGGTGATTCAGCAGGTAGGGGAGGATTTGAAGCCCATCCCCGGCACGGAAAAAGCGCTGGATTGCGATACGGTGCTTCTCTCCGTGGGCCTTATACCGGAAAACGAGCTGAGCCGCCAGGCGGAAATCCCCATCGATCCCCGCACGGGAGGCGCCATCGTCCGGGAGAATATGGAAACCCTGGTGCCCGGCATATATGCCTGCGGCAATGTGGCCCATGTCCACGATCTGGTGGACTTTGTAACCGCCGAAAGCAAGCGGGCCGGGGCAGCCGCCGCAAAGTATACCAATGTGGCGGAGGATGCAGGCCGGACACTGGCGGTAACACCGGGAGAACAGGTAGGCTATACTGTTCCCCAGCGCATCCGCCTTTCCCATGTGGAAAAGGCCGTAGAGGTATTCTTCAGGGTACGGGGCGTACTTGCCGACCAGGAGATTCAGGTGGTAAGCGGGGACGAGACGCTTCTTAGGTTCAAGCGTGAGCGCATGGCCCCCGGTGAAATGGAGAAGATTACCCTGCCCAAGGCCTGTTTGGAAAAGGCGGAGGGAGAAATTACAATCCGTGTAAGGCCCCTTTCGAAGGAGGGAGTATAACGATGAAACAGATTACATGCATCGTCTGCCCCAAGGGCTGCCGCCTTACGGTTCGCGATGAAGAAGATATCGAAGTTACCGGCGCGGGCTGCCTCCGGGGCGTTGCCTACGGGAAAAAGGAAGTCACTTCGCCTACCCGGGTGCTTACTTCCACGGTACGGCTTGCAGGCGGGGCTTATACCCGTCTACCTGTAAAAACAAAATCAGACATTCCCAAAGGAATGATTCAAAAAGCCATGGCTCTTTTAAACAATGTGGAAGTCAAGGCTCCGGTCACGGCGGGGGATGTAATCATACCGGATATCCTGGGGACGGGAATCCCCTGGGTAGCCACCCGGTCGTTTGAAAAGAAGGGGGCATGAGCGGAATGAAACTGGCTTTTGAATACGGCCATGGGACCATGGCGGCGGAGCTGCCCGATAATACGGATGTGTTTATTCCCGGAACCACTGTGCCGGACCCTCCCTGCATTCCGGAAGGGGAAATTGCGGCAAGAACATTGGAGAGCATCCGCAATCCCATCGGGATGGAGCCGCTCTCAAAGCTGGCCCATAAAGGGGCCAAGTGCGTCATCGTTTTCCCGGACAGGGTAAAGGGGGGAGAACAGCCCACTGCTCACCGGAAGGTTGCCATTCCCTTGATTCTTTCTGAACTTTATGCCGCCGGGGTGGAGAAAAAAGATATCCTGCTCATTTGCTCCAATGGCCTGCACCGCAAAAATACCGAGCAGGAAATCCGGGGTATACTGGGAGATGATCTGTTCAATGAGTTCTGGTATACCCATCAAATTATCAACCATGACAGCGAGGATTACGACCATCTGGTGGACCTGGGTGTAACAGATCGGGGTGACCCGGTGCTGATGAACAAGTACGTCCACGACGCGGATGTGGCGGTCTTGATCGGCCACACCCAGGGCAACCCCTATGGGGGCTACTCCGGCGGATATAAGCACTGCGCCACGGGAATCACCCACTGGCGGTCTATCGCCAGCCACCATGTGCCCCAGGTCATGCACCGGAAGGATTTCACCCCGGTGAGCCAATCCAGCCTGATGCGTTCCAAGTTTGACGAGATCGGCATGCACATGGAAGCCTCTATGGGCAAAAAGTTTTTCTGCTGCGACGCGGTATTGGATACCTACTCCCGGCAGATTGCCGTATTTTCCGGCTATGCGGCGAAAATGCAGCCCCTTTCCTGGGAAGTGGCGGACAAGCGCACTTATGTCCACTGGGCGGAAAAGAAGTATGATGTCATGGTTTTTGGCATGCCTCAGTTTTTTCACTATGGGGAGGGCATGGGCACCAACCCGATTATGCTTATGCAGGCAATTTCGGCCCAGGTCGTCCGGCATAAAAGGATTATGAGCGACAAGTGCGTCATTATCTGCTCCAGCCTGTGCAACGGCTTTTTTCATGACGAATTGTGGCCCTATACCCGGGAAATGTACGAAATGTTCCAGCATGATCAGATGAACATTCTCCCGGACATGAACCGGTATGGAGAGCTTTTCTCCAACAAGGAGGAATATATCAAAAAGTACCGTTTCGGAAACGCATTCCACCCTTTTCATGGCTTTTCCATGATCTCCTGCGGCCATATTGCCGAAATGAATACCAGCGCCATATACCTTGTGGGCGCTCAGGAACCGGGTTTTGCCAGGGGCATGGGGCTGAAAACCAGGGCCACTTTTGAGGAGGCTTTGGCAGATGCCAAGAAAAAGTTCGTGGGGGAAAATCCCAATATACTGGCGCTGCCCCTCACCTTCAAAACCGCCTCCGTTCACCTGTGCATGAAAGACCCCTCCCAAAACAGCAGCGTGGCCGACGTAAGCAGCCACCCCTGCTGCGGCTGACCGGGCCAGCGGAGGGATGTGTACAAATGCAGGAATTACCGTATTTCCTAATTTGCCTTGCGGCAACGACGCTGGGGGCTATCAGCGGCATTGGCGGAGGCGTAATCATCAAGCCGGTCCTGGATGCCCTGTCACCCTTGGGCGTATCATCTATCAGTTTTCTGTCCGCCTGCACCGTGTGGGTGATGGCAGTGGTCAGCATGGTTACAAAACGCGGCTGCGGTGCCAAATTGGATTCGCGGTGCTGCACGCTATTGGCTCTTGGCAGCGTGCTAGGCGGCATCCTGGGCAAAGCTGCCTTTGGGTATGTCCGGCAATGGATTGGCAATGATACCGCGGTGGGCATGTGGCAGAACATATTGATGCTTGCTTTGACAGCGCTGGTCTTTGCCTACTATGTTTACAAGCACAGGCTAAAAAGCCTGAGTTGCCAAAGCTTGGTGCTATGCGCCGCGGTTGGGCTTTCCCTGGGGCTGATATCCGCATTTCTAGGCATCGGCGGCGGGCCCATCAACCTGATGGTGCTCTCCTACCTGTTTTCCATGGATGCAAAGACATCGGCGCTGCATTCACTTTACATCATTTTGTTTTCCCAAACAGCAAGCCTGATCACCACCTTTGCGGGAGGATCGGTCCCTCCGTTTTCTCCTGTTGTTCTTGTGCTGATGGCTTTGGGCGGCGTGCTGGGTGCCATGCTGGGCCGCAGTTTGAACAGGCGAATGAGCAACCACGGCGTGGAACGGCTCTTTCAAGGCGTGCTTGTGATGATTCTTTGCATTTGCGTTTACAACATCCTTCGCTTCATGAGCTTATAAAAACAAGGGGTTGTCTCGCTGCGATTCACTCGCTTTGGGACAGCCTCCTGTTTTTTAACGCTACATATATTCTCGCTCGATATGGCAGCATTTGGCGGCCGAAGCAGTGGTTTATATGCCAGGGGTGACGCGCATCAATTCATACCACAATCCGTCCTCTGCCGTATCCATGGCCAGCGCTATTCCCGGCTTTTGTGTATCGGGGTTCATGATGCCGACAGATATTATCCATTCGCCCTTTGGTAAAATGGTTTTATCGGCGGAAATGCTGACGGAAACGGCGGTGCCGGGCACGACATCGGCCAAATGAAAATCGAGCGGGAGCACAGCTTCGCCGCTGCCGCTCTGGATGCGTAGGCATGCCGGCCAATCGAAATAGAAAGGTGCGCTGCCATCGTTTTCAAAGGTTAAAAGAAAAGAAACGCCGCCTTCATTTCCTTGGGAAGCCTTACAGGCCGATACCCGGAGCCTGTAGCCGATGGTGCGGTTCACCCGGTCAAGTGCGGTTTGAAGGGTGCCGCCGCGGGCGATATTCACAAAGCTGCCTGGGCCGATCCAGCTTGTATGGGATCGCTCAAACAGTGTGAGTGTTTCCTCCGGATTGTCGCTGAGCAGATGCTCAGCCTTGGTGCTTGTGGTCAACTCACCGCCGATGGGCGCGCAAAGCCAGGCTTCCGGCATGGGGGACAGCCCATTTTCTTCTCCCGTTTGGTTGTATACGCCGCCTTGGGCAATCCAGTCAAGCCAGGTTTCAGTAGAGTCCGGATCCCCGGCGGCGTCGTTAAACAACCCCATGCCATTCTCTTTTGCTATGGCAAATGGCCTGCGCATCATGAGTTTGGCCTTTGGAAAAGAGGTCAAATAGGGCGTTACGTATTGATTTCGGACCTCTTCCAAAGGGAAGGATGGCAGTTTATCATGTACATGCCATTCGCCCCAATGCCCCAGGGAGCCAATTTGGACATAGGCAAAGAAGGAGTCCTTTCCGTAACGCTCCCCCAGTGCGGCGATGGCTTTCGCGTGTGCTTTTATTAATTCCGGATTGCTGTAGTCGGGGCTGTAGCCGCGTCCGTAGGATACGTTGTAAGCCTCCCCGTCTTTTCCAGTTTTTTCATACAGCCAATTGGGTATATCCCGGTGCTTTTTACTGCCGGGCCTATCCATCACA
This sequence comes from Bacillota bacterium, assembly GCA_023392515.1. Taxonomy (GTDB): domain Bacteria; phylum Bacillota; class Clostridia; order Christensenellales; family Aristaeellaceae; genus JAEVYX01. The sequence continues at coordinate 29,990 of JAEVYX010000049.1, forward strand.
AAGCGGAAGATGACATGCTTTCCTTGACTGAGCCACTGGGAAAAGAGATTGGCTTCTTCAAAGGCCGCAAAGTCATACACGCCTTCTTCCGGCTCAAATTCAGCCCAGGTAAGATCGGCGTAAACGAGTGTGAAGGGCTGTTCCCGGGGGCCGGGATCGCTGGCCCACGCCACATTGCCTATAAAGGGGTTGACAAGCTCCTTTTCACTTGGGGGATAGGAAACGGATACCGTGAGTGATTCAGCCCCTGCATAAACAGGCAGGAAGGCAACCAGCAGTAACAAGACAGCATACCGGATCCGCCGCATGGCAACCCCGCCCATCAATCAATATAATCGCCGTTATACTGGACAAGCGTTACGTCCGTTACGGCGTTCAGGTTGCGAATTTCGTCCACGAAAGCCAGCTTGTTTTTCTTTACACGCACCTCGACAGCCATTTCCACATCCTGCTTGCGCATGGTTTTGGACTTGATTTGGTACGGATTTGTGCCCAGCGCACGGCGTATAGAATCGTCTATGCTGTCGCCTGTATAGTGAATCAGCAGGATGTACATATCTTCCCGGATGCGCCGGACACGCAAAAGAATAAACAGCAGCAGGCTCATGATGGCCAATACCATCAGCGCGATATAGAACATGCCTGCGCCGATGGCAATGCCCACAGCCACAGCTAAAAACAAGTACATTAAATCCATCGGTTCTTTAATGGCCGTTCTGTACCGCACGATGGACAGCGCGCCCACCATGCCCAGCGACAGCACTACGTTGGATTGAATGGTGACGATGATCGTGCAGGTTAAAACCGTCATGGCTGCCAGGGACACTGCAAAGGAATGGCTGTAGACAACACCGGTATATGTTTTGCGATATAGAAAAAACAGGAGCAATCCTACCAGCAAAGAAAGTAGTATATAAACAGCTGCTTTGGTAATGGTCGCGACGGACGCGCCCTGCAGGAATCCCCCCGCTTCCAGAACCGAGTTTTTGATAATGTCTTTGAATGTCAAGGCATTTTCCATAAGAGTCCCTCCGCTCGATTGTTTTGCTTCTCCCGTACCGCCGCGTCGCAGCATAGCACATACTTGGATGCCGCCGTCATAATGCTGGACCTGGGCGGCAGAAGACGGCGAACCAAATTTGGCAAAAAAGTGGTAAACTTGACTTCCATAATCATTTGATTGGCAGCCAGCACTTCCAGAGTGGGCAGGCCTTTGTCAAACAGATCAAATGCGCCGAAGCCAGCTCGTACGTGCTTATCGAAGGTGATGCGCACATCCCCGGACTCCACCACAAACGGTTCCCGGTCATAATCCACAATCACCCGGGGCCGCATGATCCTCGAGGTGCATTCATAGTAGAATTCGCGCATCAGGTTATGGCTGCTCTTTCTTAAAAAGCTGTAATCCCCCTCAAGCAGTGCCGAAAGCTCTTCTTTTTGAAGCGGTGCGCTTTCCTTGTGGATGTACTGCCCGAACTTGTTTTTCCGCTCCAGCAGAATCTTGCTGTCCAGGCAATTATAGACGCGAATGCGGTATTTATGGCGAAGATGAACCCCCATTTCCTTCTCTTCGTAGGCCGTATTCCAATAGTCATCGAAATACAGGCTTCTGATCCAATATTCGCCGTCTTCCCCGGCATTGGGATCCCTTGGAATCACGCCCAGCATTCTGGCCCGGAGAAGTGCCCAATCCGGCATACTTATCAAATATTTCAGCTCATGGCGATAGGCGGCAGTTTTCATTGCGAGTTGCTCACCGTCCCATCCGGATTGACGGTAAAGCGGCGCATTCCCTGATGAGCACCTGATGAAGTGAAAACCTGATCGAACGCGATTTGCGTTTCACTGCTTTCATTTCGCGCAACCACCCGCCAATAGTAAACGCCCTCCGTCAGAAGCGGGATTTCTATCTGAATCGGCAGTTGATTCAGCCGTTCAAGCACAATCGCATCTTTGGAAAAGGACCAGTCGGTAGCAATCTGAACGTCGTAGCGTACAAGTTCGCCGTCGAAATCATAGGCTTCATTCCAATGAAGATGCAAGGCGTCCGTGGCATTTTCAACTTCTCCAAGGAAGAAGGGCATGGGTTTATTCAAAGAATTAAGAAAATACTGATAGGAACGTTCCGTATCAAAGGGCATGTTTTGATAAATCAATTCCAGCTGCTCAAGCGTACAACCAAGCTGAATGGTATCCGGCATCTTATGTGTAAAGGGATCCACAACCTGGCGGTATGTTTTAATAAGCTGTGCAATGCGTTCCGGCGTGATGACATTCTCATGGAGGTATGTTACTTTATCCGTCAGGAGCTTCCTGTACTCGGGTATACGCAGCATCCTGCTGAAAAGCACAATGCCCCAGTAATCGGATACGCCCCGTGTCCATTCCGCTTCCTTCCATTCGTTTTCTAGCAACTCGTCCTCATAGTAGGACAGCGCTCCGTCACCATCCCATATCAGGTAATACCATGTATCGCTGTTTACGGGGCTGTACAGCAGGTAGTTTTGGGCATTGCTGTCCGGGTTCGCCATGAGGATGTTAAACGCCAGATAGCTTGTCAGGTTGTCGATATCAAAATATTTATCAACAACATTCTCAATAGGCTGGGTATAATCGTTCACTGCTTCCAGCATGGCAATCAGCTTGGTGTGATCTTCCGTTGTTTTAGGCTCCAGCACCTCGCTGAATGTGGCAAGGTTATATTCTGGGTCTGAATACAGGTGAATCTGATCCTCATACCGAAACATTTCGCACATGTTTGCTTTGTACAGGTTGCCATCGCGGCTGAGGCCATGATTGCGCAAATAGCGCCCATTGGGCAGTTCAACCTGTGTAAAAAGGCCGTAATCCACAAATTCGCCTGCGGGTGCTATGGCCGTTTCATCCTTTATAAACACATGGACAAACTGGGTCCGAAGGCTTGTCAGATCCGGTATTTCCTGCAAAAGTGTAAAAAATAGCATGTTCCGAAGCCTTGTCGGATCACTTGGATGCTTGTTGATTGCAATGGCACGCTGACCACGCCATAACCCGGTGTTGTCATTTAAATCGATGCGGTAGGATTTCTGCGTATAACCTGTGCTGGTACGCCCCCGTACGTTGATGGTGGCATTGGTTTCAGTGGCGTTGAAGCCAAGCTCACCGGGCAGCGGGCCGTTTTCATCACCGATCTGTAGGATGACTTCTGTCTTGATTTTTTCAACATCCGTCATGCCCTGCAGGTTCAAATAGGAATTTACTTCTTCAAACGTATGGTTTGTACCGTCCGCCATCGTTCCTTTTTTGACGGTTATGTAAAAGCAGGTGAGCGCGGCAGGGTCATATTCCGAATAAAGCGACGCGTCATCCTTTAGGGGCAGGGAATTCGCGTCCGGCAGGGCGGCCTTGGGCACTGCAGGAACCTTCAAGGAGGCATCCTTGGATTCCGGGGTGAATGTGCAGCCGCTCAAGAGCGTGGCAAGTAATATAAGGCAAATCAAAACACGGGCATGTTTCATGCATGGACCCCCTCGTTTTTCTGCTTGCGGGCAGTCTTCTGCGTTGCTCTTCTTTCAAGCCCTGCCGCAAATTTGGCCCATCCGCCTGCCTTTTGCTTGGAAAGCACAGGCTGCTCGCAAAACACATGGTAATCAATCTTGCGTACATACAGTATCAGCCGTGCCAATCCTACAAGGTACATGGCGGCGCCCGCGGCGGCTAGGCCGACACCGTACACAAGGGGCGGCCCCTGAAGTGTTTGAAGTGTTACCAGCAGGTTGACTGTAAAAAACACAAAACTTGTTCCAAGCGCGCCCTTGCGGTCGTTATAATAAAGCTGCAACAGCATCAGGCTGTTTCCCACCGCATAGGCACTGTAACCTACGCACATCACCTGAAACATGCCGACCATCTCCCGGGTGAAGCCAATGGTCTCCAGAAAGTACCGCATCATGACGGCGTAAGTTACCATAAAAAAGACCTGAACCTGGGCGAGCTTGAAGATTTCCTGATTGAGCACCGTAACCATATCATCCCTGGCCAGCCGGATTTCCGACAGCGTACCGCCGCCGGTTATTGCGGAAAAGTAACGCCGGTATTTTTGATAAAAATTGACCTCAACGGATACTACAAAATTGACATTGGCCGGGATGGTCACCAGAAAGGCGAAGAACGCGGCCGCATCATGGGACGGCGCATGCCGAAACTGCCCCGCAACGGTTTCTCCAAGGGGGCTGAACCACATGATTACCAAATGCACAAAGGCTCCCGACATGCTCAATAACCCTGTGAGAATAAGGTCAGGCGTTTTCCCAAGCCACTCCAAAAAGGCGAACAGGCTGCCTTTTCCCTGGGGGAAATATATTAGCAATACACGGGTGAAACCAAGGAGCATGACGCCATACCCGCACGCAAGCGATGCCATCAGTGCGGTGAGAACGCTGATGCCGCACAGGAGGAGTGTGAACCCCATGAGCAGCGCTGTCCCGACTCCGAAAAAAAACACGGCCAGAATGCGGCGGTAGTCCTTTGCCGCCGTGATATAGGCCATCTGCAGCCAGACAACAATCAACTCCATAAAAAGAACCCAGTTGAGAAACCTGTCCAGGAACGGAAGTTCCGGTGCTTTCATCAGGAACAATGCATAAAGGATACCGCCCGGAATCATGAGCAGAATGGCTCCGCCAAACAGGGAAGGCAAAACACGCTCCGGCGTTTCACGGTATAGCTGGTCCGCCACATACCTGGACAAAAGCATCTGCCAGACGGAACTTAGAATGAGGGAGCCCAAGAGAGCATAGACCATCATGGCTACCAACGTTTGGCTGTCATGTACGGTGGCACCGAAAACCTGTGCCAGCCATTGTATGCCAAGCAGCAGAACAACCGCCAGCAGCATGGTACCGGAGCAGACTATGCTGGCATAGGCATAAGCGCGGACCTTTCGAATTGCTCCGCGCCCGACAAACAATTTCCTCAGTTCAAATCCGATTCCTGCCATGCTAAGCATTCCACCTCCTTGCGCATTGATGGGAAGCCTCATCGTATATGGTAAGATATTGCTTCAGCATTTGCTCGTGCCGGTAAAATCCCGCCGCCCGCTGTTTGCCCGCAAGACCCATCTGCTTTCGCATCCCGGCATTTTCGCAAAGGGTAAGCATAGCTTCTGCCAGCGCGCTTTGATGCATAACGGGCACGCAAATCCCCGCCTTGCCGCAATCGTCCTCCGGCCCTTCCAGCAACTCGCGGCAGCAGCCCACATCCGTTGTCACCGCAGGTCTTCCGGATGCCATTGCCTCCAATACCGCCAGGGGCTGCCCCTCCGAAATGCTGGTCAGAACCGTAAAGTCAAGCCTTTCAAGATATGCTTTCACGTCTACACGGCCTGTGAAAAGCACATTGTCAAGCTCCAGGTCGCGCATCAATTGCAGGCATTCGGCGTAATACTCCTCGTCTTCATCACAGGGGCCTATGATATGCAGTCGAACATTTTCCTTTTCGGCACAAACCAGGGAAAAAGCGTATAGAAGGGTCTTGATGTCCTTGATGGGCACAATCCGCACCACAGCCCCAATATCAAAAATGCCGTCCGGAACTTTGTCGGGAATATTTTCGAAGCGCTCCACATGCACACCGTTGCGGATGACCGTACATTTTTGAGGCGCGCAGCCGATTTCCTTTTGAATCAGACTGGCCCTTTGGAAAAGGCACGTTACACGGTCAGCCGCATTGTAGGCGCAGCGGGTGAACATGTAAAACATATTGATCCACAAATCCTTGAAATGGGGCGGAACCCAGTCCGTCCGCAGGATTTCTTCCTCCCGCTCCCGGGTATAGATGCCGTGCTCGGTAAGCACATAGGGCTTCTTATAGTGAGAGGATGCCATCGCACCCAGAACACCCGCATACCCTGCCGACACGGAGTGGTAAAGGTCCGCTTCCGGCAGCTTTCCGCCCATCAGGTACAACAGCGGCAGAAACATCGATCGGATCGTCCAAAAATAGTCCGTAAAGCCTACATACGGGTAGTCCTTCCCGCATACTTCCTTAAGAATTGTTAAAAAGTCTTGGTTCAGCAGGAATTCAACGCTTTTTAAGCGGTCTTCTCGAAACAGGTCGAAGATGATTTTCCAATCTGGCGTATTACAGCTGAGCAGATTGCGGATGGCCTCCCGCTGCTGGGGGTTTAGCCGGTAAGAACGGCGGCGGGGCTTGAGCGGCTCGTGCAGCACAGCATCCAGATATTCATCCTGCAAGGAGATCACATTGGAGGGAAGCTCATAGGCAAAATGGTTGCGCTGCTTTTCCTGGGCGCCTATGGCCCAAATGATAAACTCATGCTTGGGCATGCTTTGGATCAATTCGTGCAGCCATGACGAAACGCCGCCTGCCACAAACGGATAGCACCCTTCGCAGATCATGCAGATTCTCATGTGCCTTCCTCCCAGCGGATGGAGATTTCGGCTGCGTCCGCCCGAATCCAATAAAAACCTTCGGAAACCCGGAAGATTTCGCCGCCTAGGATGGATGCGGGAATGCGGCGTGCCCTCAGTGCCAGCCAGGCGGAATCGTAGAAGTTTTTCAGGTTGATTTGAAGTCCCTCGTCTGTCTCCGTTCGCTCAACGGTAAGGCGGTCATACCGCTGCACAGCCGCCGCCCCTTCCGTGGAGGTGGAGAAACGCAATTCGGGATAGGCTGTTGCAACCGAGGCGATCAGGCCTGAGAAATTTGTGAACATGGCAGGCCATCCGATACTGGAACCCCGGGATTCATCCAGAATATCATCCGGATGGATGAAGTGGGAGAAGGCACCGTGTAAAAGCAGCTCCTGGGCAATGATGTAACCGGTATAATTGTCATTAGCCGTAAAGCCAGAGGATATACGGGGTACGGATACCGTACCGTCCGCTTCTTCGCAAAATTCCTGCACATGGGCGTTAACGCCCGTTTCGTTCAAATACAGGCCCGAAATGACTTTAAGGTCCGGAACGACTGACAATAGCGCTTTTCGCCCTTCTTCGCTCAAGTAATTCGAAGGGGGCACATAGGTTTCAAAATCCACATTCTGGGACAGTGTCTTTCCATAGCGAACCAGTTCTTGTATAGACGCCCGCATATCATCCTGGCTGGGCCAGGTGGCATAATCTTCATCCCGGTAGGGGAAGCCGTCAGGACAAAGCGGCATATGATTATATCCATGCAGCCCGATTTCACCGCCGGAGGCCAACAGCTCCGAAGCGTAATACCTAAACAGAGTTGTATTTCCTTCTTCAGGCTCAAAGGGCGGAATCACTGCACGGTTATAGGTTTCAACGAGAACCCCGGTGTAGCGCAGCCCATATTTCCACGTCAGGCTTTTCATGTCCGGCCACCAGTGATTGCGGAACATGCCTTGAATATCGTACCCGTAGGCCTTGAACAATGCTTCCTGATAGCCTTCGGGCTGGGGGGCCGGAAAATCGTCAAGGTAGACCATCCCTGCATTCATGATCGGGTATGCAACCGTATCGTGAAGGGCAAAAAGGATGGCCGCGGCATAACCCCGGCTGTCCTTTCCTTTGAGGAGCGTATTGTTAAAAACAGCAACACGTCCTTTTCCAACAGTTCGCTCCCACAATAGCGGAACTCCCGTGCCGTCCGCACTTTGCATATGCACGATGCAATCGGGCTCCAGCCGTACGGTCATCGCATAATCCCAAAGATCATCGTCAAATGGTTTGCCTTCCCATAAGGGGAGGAGACCCGTTGTATAGCGAAGCGAATGAAAGGCTGTATATTCCGTGCCAAGCTCCGTAATACCCAGCTTGCGATAAAAAATCCGAAACGCTGTATCAATCCTTGGCGCCATCATGAGTGCAAATTTGCCGCCGCTTTCAATCCATCCCATTAAATCTTCCAGTTTGCTTTCAAGCGGCTGAAGTGACCTGGTGCAAAGGAGCAGCGTACCGGCTTGGGAAAGAGGGGGCAGTTTCTGGCTTGAGAGATCAACCGTATGCCAGCTGACGCGCATGGCGTTCAATGTATCGGCAACTGTTTGCATGGAGGAGGTTTCATAATCATCTGTGGCATCGTAAACAATGATGACTGACGCCTGCTGCTCCGAATGGGATTGCGCATCATCTATATTTATGGAGAGCATACCCAGCAGGGTATCCCGAGCTTCCACCATGATTCCTTCCTGCTCCAGGAGAATGATGCCAAGCAAGAGGGACATGACCAGCACAGGAAGGAAAAGGCGCAGCCAGAAAACGTTCTTTTTCATTTGCGTTTCTCCGTCCAAAAAAGAAGCTGTTCCCGCCCCTTGCTTGTTAAATCCACAGGCGTTTCACGAAGCTTTTGCAGGAGTGATTGCATGCCGCTTTGATCCCTGGTTTCCACACAGCAGCGCATGCTTTCCAGCCAGGACACTTCATGAAGCGTCCAGCGGTTCATCAGTGTTTGCGCTGCTGCCTTTGCGTCGGCCGATTCATTGAGCGCCAAGCTGTTACGGACTCGCATGCTCAATAACGCAGGGTCTATTTCAATAGAAAGCCCACGATCCAGCGCCTTTTTCAATACCAGCCGCTGCCTGCGCAATAGCTGCCCCTCCAACAGCCCGCTTTCGCAATAGCGGGAAAGAAAGGCAGCGTATTCCTTATGTTTTGCAATATCCTCTTCGTTCTGGTCAAGCTCCAATTGACGCTGTTGTATTTCCAACTGAAACTGGCGCTGCAGTTCCATAATGGTCGCGGTGGCATAATGCGCGGTTTCGGTATCTTCATTAAAGCGTGCTACCAAAAGCAGATCCAGGTATTGGAGGGGATCGGAGCGAAGAATGTTCATCATCATGGTACGGCGTTTGTTCGGATCGTTGATGAGCAGTGCCTCTTCCAAGGGCACCGTGTCTTTGACGGGGTTATGCGCCATGATGAGGTTTTTATATGCTTCATCGTTACGCCGGATCCATGTGCTTCCCGGTGGGGTGCGGCCTTCCGCCCTCATCTGCATCCACCCGGACAGAGGGCCGATTATAGGAAGCATCAGCATCCATAGATAGTGCGCACCGTGGAGGCGGCGTTTCAGAACATGGGAAGAGAGAATGACCGCTCCCAGAAGCAGCCCGTGCAGTGCCATGATGATGTAAAAAGCGCTGGCACTAGGCATAGGCAACCTCCGGCGGCATGACCTCGCATATAAGCCCTGCCTCCTGGAAACGGCGCTCGATTTGCGGCAGGTTCTCCACGCTTGCCTGGGGTAACAGCACAAGATAGGTTCCGTCATTCACCCGGCCTGCCACATCTGTGGTGCGCGTTGCTTTTCCAATACTTGTGTCCAGCGCAAACAGGGAATCATCCCCATCGGCCCTTTTCACCCGCAAAAGAAGAAAGCTGGATGTGCGCTGCTGCCGCATCCTTTGATAAACGCCCAACGCCGAACGGAAGGCCTTGTCAGACAAAATGTGTGTATCCTCCAGGTACATTTCCTGGGATGCGTTGAAATACTTGAGTGTGCGCACCATGGACGACTGTACCAGGCCGGCCACGACATTAAACAGGTTTTGATGGTAGAGCGTTTGCTGGTCAAAGGGAACATTCCAAAGCGTAATCATGGCAATGAGCTTTTCATCCTGCATGACCGGCGCACTGAACACAGGATAGCCGGGTTCCAGCGCCGTGTTTGTGAAAAGCTCACCCCGCTCCAGACAGGACTTCATCAGCGGGAACTTGTCCAGGTCCAGGGATTTGGACAGGGTTTTGCCCAATTCCCGGGAATGTACGACGAGCCTTGCAAAGGGCGTATTGCCGTTTCTGGAATATAGGGCGACGCTGTGGTTTTGCATCGTATCCTCCAGCACATTCAGTGTTGAAAGAAAGACCTGTTCGGGCTGAAGCGTATCCAGCTCACGTGTGATATTGTAAATGCGGCCATAACTGTCCCGATAACGCATGACTTGCTTTTGAAGCTGATTCCGGTCTTCGTAAGCTTGCTTATACATGCTTTGAAGAAAGGCGGCTTCGGTGTCACGTTCTTCTTTTTCCTGCTCCAGCATTTTCATCTTTTCATTGGACTTGTCCCGCATATAGCCGAACAGCGCTCCGGCCAGCATGTACATCATCAGCGGAAGCCAGTTGTCCATGTTGTATAGCAATAGATACAGATCGTTTCCTTCTCCAACCCAGTCAATGCCATAAAAAATACAGGCGACAAGCGCGGCGGCAATGCCGATTGGCCCACCGTGCATATTGCCGATGAGGATCACGTAAAAAAGCCAGAAATCCACAAACCGGAACATGGCATAGGTATTTGTAAGGTGTGTCAGCCATTGTGCCAGTGCGCCGAATGTGGCCAATTCAACCAGGGGAAGCGCCTTGCCAAACAAGCGCCGGGCGACGGTATGAAGCCATAAGAGTGGCTTTCGCTTAGGGCCATTCCCTTCACGCTTCGAGAATATTTCATCCAATTCCTTTGCCCAATGGTGGCGCGGTACCCAGTCGGCCTCTTTTTTGGCCCGGCCGGTCTTTAAAACAGACCGGCGGGAGGGTTTTCCCGTGTAGGCAATTGAAAGGGCCGGAAGATGCGGGCTGATGCGCTGGAATACATCCGCATAGGAACACCCTTCATCATATGCCAAATGCACGACCCCGGATAGATGCTTTTCCAACGCCAGGCTTATAAACAGCGCCAGATCGTCGGCATGCAGAAAATCGCAGAGTGTATCTTCGCAGCCCTGGATCAGCAGGGTCTGCTTATTCCTTGTGCGGGTGACAGCCCGTGCAAAAAATGCATCCTCCGCACCTGGAAAGTAGATGTTTGTTACGCGGAGGATAAGCGTTTGCATACTTCCTGTTTCGTTGTAACGCAAACAATCCTCCGCGGCCTTGATCAAAATGCCCGTGGGGGTATCCGGTATGGGCGTTTCATGTTCCAGGGCGGCCTGCTGTGCGCCAAAAACACGCTGGTCGGTTACCAATATAAACCGCTCCACACCATATTGCACGGCAAGATGCTGGAAATGGAAAAGCGCGTCCAGCATGGACCCCTGTACCGAACCGTATTCCTGGGTTTCCTCGCATTGATAGGCATAGAAAAAAGCAATCGCATGAAAGCGACCGGCTTGAAGAACCTGTTGCGCATCCGGACTCGTGGGATGCATGTCGTGAAATACAGCGCCTGTTTGTGGGGGTGTAGAACCGTCGATGCGGCCCAGCAAAGTTACCTGGTGTGCATCACGCTCCAGCCGCTCCACCATGCCTAAAACCATCGGTGAAAGAATACCCGTTAAAAGTATTTTCATGAGCAGTCAATCCTCTAATCATCCCTGATTTCATTATAGGGTACAATGATTATTTCGTCTACAAAAATCTACAATTTACAGCAGGAAAAGGAAAAAGAATGTCAAAAAACTGACATCCCTTTTCCTTACAATCTTATAATTTTTTATGGGAATAGACCTTCCTATGGATTAGAGAATGACCTTCATCTTGATAGGCGCAGACCCCGTTAATGCGGCACTCTGCTTATCGCCCTGACTTCCCCCTACGGAAAGGGTGTATTGGGTTCCTCCGGATATCCGTTTTCCCTGGGCGTTTACGACGGTATAGGCATCCTCGAAAAGCTTGAGGGAGATTGTTTTCGCTTCCCCGGCTTTGAGGGGAACCCTTCTAAACGCGCAAAGCTTTCCGTTGGGTGCGGCTTCAGGGGAGCCGTCTGCATGAATGTAGGCCTGTACGACTTCGTCCCCGTCCATAGCGCCGGTGTTTTTCACGGTGACGCTCAAAATATCCCCCAGGAGCGACGCATCCGAATAGGCAAAAGTGGTATAGGACAGGCCGTACCCAAATGGATACAAAGGTGTACCGATAAAATAGCGGTATGTGCGACCTGCCATGCGGTAGTCGGTAAACGCCGGCAGTTCATCGGTGCTGTGATAAAAGGTGATGGGCAGCCTGCCGGAAGGTGAAACCTTCCCAAAAAGGATATCGGCAAGGGCTGTACCGCCGGCCTGTCCTGGATACCAGGCGTAGAGGATGGCATTTCCCTCGGCAACATTAAGCGCGCTGCCGGCGGCTGTTACTGTGACGACAGGTTTTCCTGTTTTAAGCACCGCCTCCAAAAGCTTGCGCTGGCTCTGGGGCAGTTCCAAGTCCTTTTTATCACCGGAGAAATATTCGTTGCCGGTATCGCCTTCCTCACCTTCAATGGTGGCATCCAGCCCCAGACAGAGGATAACAGCATCAGAGAGCTCTGCCAGGGATACTGCTTCCGCTATGCGGTCGTCCTGCAATGCCAGGCTGCTCAGCCTGTCCTTGTGCAGATGGCAGCCCTGGGAATATACGACCCGAACCTTTCCCTTGCAGGCGGAGCGAATACCCTCCAGGAACGTGACATACCGGGAGGATATGCCATTGTAATTGCCCTCCAGACAGGCATGGCTGTCGGCATTGGGGCCGATGACGGCAATGGTGGAGAGCTTATCCAGCGATAGGGGCAGCATGCCGTCGTTTTTCAAAAGCACCATGCTCTTGCGGGCGGCAGTGAGCGCTTTTTGCGCATGCGCATCGCAATCGTTTTGAAGGGGAGAGATTGCGTCGTATTCACAATCATCATCAAACAAACCAAGCTTGATGCGGGTTGCCATCAAGCGGGTGGCCGCCAGGGTAATCTGTTCCTGGGTGACCAGCCCTTCCTGATAGGCTTGCATCATATGCAGGTAGGTATTGCCGCAGTTCACGTCGCACCCGTTTTCCAGGGCGAGCGCAGCGCTTTGAGGGGCGGTGTCCGTCACATGATGTTGGGTATGAAAATCCCTGATGGCCCAGCAGTCACTGACCACATGGCCCTCAAATCCCCACTCGGTGCGCAAAATGTCTTTGAGGAGTGTTTTTGAACCGCAGGCTGGTTCACCGTTCACCCGGTTATATGCCCCCATGACGGATTCCACCCGGGCTTCCTTTACCAGCGCTTCAAAGGCGGGGAGATAGGTTTCCCTCAGGTCCTTTGAGGAAACTTGGGCATCGAATTCATGGCGCAAGGCTTCCGGGCCGGAATGCACTGCGTAATGCTTGGCACAGGCGGCGGCTTTCAAATACTTGCCCTTGCCTTGCAGGCCTTTTACGAAGGCGACACCCAGACGGGAGGTCAAATACGGGTCCTCCCCATAGGTTTCATGGCCGCGGCCCCAGCGAGGGTCCCGGAATATGTTGATGTTGGGGGACCAGAAGGTAAGCCCCTTGAAAATATCCCGGTCACCCAGCTTTGACTGGGCGTTGTATTTGGCCCTGCCTTCGGTAGCGACGGTATCCGCAATATCATACAGAAACTCAGGGTCGAACATGGCGGCCAAGCCGATGGCCTGGGGGAAGACCGTTGCGGTGCCCGCCCGGGCCACCCCGTGAAGCGCCTCATTCCACCAATTATAGGAGGGTATATTCAGCCTGGGAATGGCGGGGGAATCGTAGCGCAGCTGAGACGCTTTTTCTTCCAGGGTCATTTGGGAAACAAGGGCTTTGGCCCTTTCCCAAACTTTTTCATCCTTCATATCTATTCTCCTTAGGCGGGTTAACCGAAAAGAATGCTGTTGACAACGCTTTCCAGATATTCCTGTTTGCCGGAGCCGGGAAGCGCGGGTGTGCCGTTCTTTTCCGCAAAAGCTGCCAATTCTGCCAAAGAGGTTTGATCGGCACGGATCTTGGCTCCAATGCCGGTCTCAAAGCTCTTGTACCGGTCTTTTAGGAAAGTATCAATACGGCCGTCTTCAATCAGCTGTGCGGCTTTTAAAAGCCCCAGGGCGAAGGCGTCCATGCCAAGGATGAAGGCCAGGAACATATCCTCCAGAGTGTAGCTGGAGCGGCGGTTCTTGGCGTCAAAGTTGAAGCCTCCATTTTTGAGGCCACCAGCTTTTAATACTTCATACATGCACAGGGTGGTCTCGTAGATGTTGGAGGGGAATTGGTCGGTATCCCAGCCCAGGAGGTAGTCCCCTTGGTTGGCATCAATGCTGCCCAGCATGCCGTTCATGGCGGATACCCGCAGATCGTGCTGAAAGGTGTGGCCCGCCAAAGTGGCATGGTTGGCCTCGATATTCATTTTAAAATCCTTGTCCAGCCCATACTGGCGGACAAATCCGATGGCCGTTGCGGCATCAAAATCGTACTGGTGCTTCATGGGTTCCTTGGGCTTGGGCTCGATGTAGAAGTCTCCTGTAAAGCCAATGCTGCGGCCGTAGGATACCGCCATTTTCATAAGCTTGGCGATGTTTTCCTGCTCGAACTTCATGTCGGTATTGAGCAGCGTTTCATAGCCTTCCCGGCCGCCCCAGAACACGTAACCCCGGCCGCCCAGCTTTACGGTAAGATCCAGCGCCTTTTTGATTTGTGCCGCTGCGTGGCAATATACATCGGCGCTGTTGGTGCTGCCTGCACCGTTCATGTATCTGGGGTTGCTGAACAGGTTGGCGGTGCCCCACAAAAGCTTTTTCCCTGTGGCCTTCATCTTTTCCTGAATGTAATCAGTGATTTCATCCAGGCGGGTGTTGGTCTCGGTAAGGTTTGCACCTTCTGCTACCAGGTCCGCGTCGTGAAAGCAGAAGTAGTCAATGCCCAGCTTCTCCATAAATTCAAACCCGGCATCTACCTTGGCCTTGGCATGCTCCATGACTCCATTGCCCGCGCCGAAGGATTTGTCGGCCGTACCAACGCCGAACATATCGGCTCCGGTTGCGCAAAGGTTATGCCACCAGGCCATGGCAAAGGGCAGGTGTTCCTTCATGGTTTTACCCATAACGATTCTGCTGGGGTCGTAATACTTGAAAGCCAGGGGATTTGTGGACATGGAACCTTCAAAGGGTACCTTGGGAAGGTTTTTGAAAATTTCAGGCATATGCAATCTCCTTTACCTAAAAAAATGATGATGTGTCTTGTTTTGCCTAGCCAAATTACATTTTTATTATCATATTAAAAAAATGTTCTCCTGTCAATCATTTCCGGCGGTGGTAAAATTTCGACTATTGATTCACCTTTTATTGGAGTGATTCTGTATGGCGCTTTATTGCACAAACGTAAAAGTATTCGTTGATGATTCTTGAGAATCCATGAAAATTGAAGGTTTCGGTTGCACGAAAAGCTTTTTATGTTATGATAGAGTATAAAATTGGGAGGGCAAGCGATGCTGCTTCATCAAATTCATCATATTGCAATCATTGTCACGGACTACGAAAAGGCAAAAGATTTTTATGTGGAAAAGCTGGGCTTTTTCATTTTGCGGGACAATGAGCGGCCTGATAAGGGGGATCGGAAGCTGGACCTGAAGCTGGGCGACTGTGAGCTGGAGATTTTTATAGTTCCCAACAGCCCTAAGCGGCCAAGCTATCCCGAAGCGTGCGGGCTGCGCCACTTGGCGTTTCGGGTGGAGAATATAGAAGAAGCTGTGCGGGAACTGAATCTAAAGGGGATTGAAACGGAGCAGATACGCCTGGATACCTTTACCGGCAGAAAGATGACCTTTTTTCATGACCCGGACGGGCTGCCCTTGGAACTGCATGAGTAGCCTCTGGAATACTTTGCTCGGGCGGGGCGCTGCATAAGCTTTTCAGACAATTCATCCAGGTTTACGGAACGCGAAATTTTTATTGAACGGATGATTGAATTAGCTATATTTTATTATGATTGAACTTTGGTACTTGCATGAAAAAAGCGCTGTGCTATACTGATAAAGCGTCTGAAAGGGGGGGACTCATGTGCGGGCGAACAGTACAAGAGATGTCAAAATGGCAAATAGGCAATTTTTGTATGAATGCATACGTGAACATAAAAGCGTAACAATGACTGAGCTGGAACATATAACAAAATTAAGCCGGCCTACGATTGTCGGTCTGATCCGAGAAATGGAAGCAGACAAAACGGTGATCAAGTCAGGCAGGGGAAGCTCAAACGGCGGCCGTGCCCCAACGCTTTATAGCATCAATGCAAAAGTTTTCTACGCGATAGGCATCGATTTCGAATTTCCGACGGTGCGGATGGCCATCAGTGATCTGGAAGGCACACCCGTACTTACCTGTGTGGAACATTATCCGGTTGATGCAGACAAGGATGAAACTTTGTCGCTGTTGACTGAGCAGCTTCAGCAATTCATACAGTCGTCGGGTATCGACAAAAAGGATTTTCTTGGGATCGGCATGGGCATCCCGGGAATTATGGATAGCCAAAACAAATCTTCAGTCGTTATCGATCGTATCCACGGCTGGGTTGACGTGCCGATTTGGGAAATACTTACGGAGCATTTCGGCATTCCCGTGTATATCCAGAACGACGTGAATCTATTGGCATGGGCGGAAAAAAGGCTCTGGCCCAAAGGTGAGTTTGACAACATGCAATATATCGCCATTCGCGCCGGGCTTGGCATGGCCGTGATGATGAATGGGAAACTGCTGGATGGCGAGAGCGGTAATCTAGGGCTGATCGGCCATATGATCGTGAATGCCGAAGGCGCCCAATGCCATTGCGGCAGTCATGGCTGCCTGGGTTTGTACACCAGTGAGCTTGCGCTGTTCCAGAAGTATAAAAAAAATACAGGGAAAGAGATTTCCTCGGTAGATGATTTGATCAAGCTGGCTGATCAGGGCGATGAGGCTGCACTTCATGTTTTGGAGTGCGCGGGGCGGTATTTAGGTGTTGGTATTGTCAACGTTGCAAATCTATTTGATATCTCGCATATTGTGGTTTCAGCCCGGTTTAAACCCGACATGCTTTTAAAGTTTGCCATGCCCGAAATAAATATAAGAAATAACAGGCCCAAGCGGCGCAAAATTTATGTAAGTGCTGCGCGTATGGATGAATCCCAGTATGCTCTGGGGGGGTGCCTGATGGTGATTGATATTGTTAGGCCTGAATTGCACCTGGGGCTTCAAAACCCTTAAGGGCAGGAACATTCATACTGACATAAATTGCATGGGCGGCTGGTTGGATTGCCATCCGCCTTTTTGTTTGCTTTGTTTTTAAAAATGTCGGGAAGTTTTTAAATGCAGGGTCCTTTTTTGATGTTTATCAGATTATTTGTTAATAAAAACACTTTTGCAAATGACATTGACAAAATGTAGGATGCATGATATAAGTATGCATATGTACTGGCTGTACATGATGATTACGGCAATACCTTATGTGATCCGCAAGGGAATAGGTGCTGCCCGGCAGATGTACACTATTGAAGCGCTTTAAGGAGAATATCATGAAAATTGTTGATTTAATTGTCAAGGCTTATTCCGCACCGCATCCAAGGCCGATTTCCAACGGAAAATATACTTATGGCGCAACGGAAATTGTTATTTGCCAGGTGTTGACCGATGAAGGCGTTATTGGATTAGGCTGGGCTCACGGCACTTCATTGGTGATAGATACGCTCCTTAGCCTTCGCGACCGGGTGCTGGGAGAAGATCCTTTCAATGTAGAACGAATTTGGGACAAGATGTACCTGCCTAAAGTATATGGCCGCAAAGGGTTTGAAACAAGGGCCATCAGCGCGGTGGATATTGCGCTTTGGGATATCATAGGGAAAGTGGCCGGCCGGCCCGTCAGGCAGCTTTTGGGTGGGTACGCCGATGCCATACCTGCCTATATTGCCGGCGGGTATTACGAATCCGGCAAGAACCACGACGGCCTTCGGGAAGAGATGCGGGCGAATTTGGCTTCCGGTGCCAAGGCGATCAAGATGAAGATCGGCGGAGCATCCATCCAAGAAGATATCGACAGGATTGATGCCGTTCGGGAAACGATTGGGACCGGCGTTAAGCTTCTTGTGGATGCCAACAACGCCTACAACCGGATTGACGCGCTGAAAATGGGCCGGGAACTGGACAAGCGCGATATTTACTGGTTTGAAGAACCCCTTCATCCCGACGATCTGGAAGGTTGTGCCGAACTCTGCCGCAAGTTGGACACGCCGATCGCTGTGGGCGAAAACGAATATACACGCTGGGGCTTTAAGCAGCTGATCGACTTAAAAGTTGCCCAGGTGCTCAATGCCGATGCCCAGGTGCTGGGCGGTATTACCGAGTGGAAAAAGGTTGCGGATTTGGCCATGGCGGCCCATGTGCTGGTTGCGCCCCACGGGGATCAGGAAATCCATACGCATCTAGTATCCGCGGTGCCCAACGGCTTGATTGCCGAATATTATGACAACAATACAAACGCGCTTTTAAAAGATATGTTCCCGCATCCCCTAAAGCTGGACGGCCGCGGTTACGTGTCGGTGCCAGACAAACCCGGCCTTGGCGTGGATATCAATTTTGAAGCCATTGCAAAATATTTGACCTTCTCTTCGGTTCAATAAGGGGTAAAACCCGGTCATAAGATCGGGATATATATTAAGGAGGGACAACCATGAAAAACCTTTTCCGTACCCTGGCTTGTATCATGCTATGCATGGCCCTGGCTCTGCCGGTCGTATTGGCCGAAGGCAGCAACCAGGAACTGACCGGGACCATTGAATTGTGGTCCATGCTTACTCAGGATGAACGCGCAACACAGCTTCAAAAATTGACCGATGATTATGAAGCGGCTCATCCCGGCGTAACGATCAACGTGACGGTTATGCCCTGGTCCGGCGCTCTGGACAAGATCATCGCTGCAATTATGGCCGGCAATGCCCCCGATATCATGGTAACCGGCACCGGTTATCCCCAGACGCTTGCCGGAACCGGCGGGCTGTTGGAACTGTCCAGCCTTGTAGAAGAAGTTGGCGGCAAAGAAGCTTTCCTCAGCACCTCGCTGAGCGTACAGGGTGCCTTTGAGGATGGACTTTATTCCATTCCTCTGTACATCACCCCTTATGTTGCCTATTACCGTCAGAGCTGGCTGGACAAAGCCGGCATCACCAAGACCCCCGAAACCTGGGAAGAATATTATGAGATGTGCAAAGCCGTTACCAACCCTGCAGAAAACAAGTACGGTTTCGCGCTGCCCCTGGGCGACCTCCACGGCTGGAAGACCATTTGGAGCTTCCTGCAAGGCAACGGCGTTGACCTTGTAAACAAGGATGCCGAAGGCAAATGGTTTGTTGACCTGAATGATGAAGACAAGGCCGCTGCCATCGAAGTGTACGATTACCTCTACAAACTGGTGAAGGATTGCGCACCGGAAGGAACCGTAAACTACACCCAGACCAACGTCCGGGAACTTGTTGCCTCCGGTATCGTGATGAGCCGTATCGACACCCCCGAAATCTACTACAACGTGCAGACCATGGATCCCGATAACATTGGCGATGTTTCCTTCTTTAAAATCCCCGGCAGGAAGCAAACCGGTTCCGGCCAGGGCTGGGTAGGCCTGAGCCTCTCCGCCAAGGGTAATACCGCCGTGGCTTCCGACTTCGTGAAGTACCTGTTCACCGGGGATACCTTGGTTGATTTCTATGCAAGCTATCCGTATGCGATGTTCCCCGCCAAGGCCGAGCTGTTTGCCAATACCGATTATCAGGCGAAGCTCCCTGAAGAAATCAAGAAGCTTGTGCCAGACATGGCGCTTGAAATCCTGTCTACCTCCACCAGCTTAGGCATGGTGAACGGCCCCTTCCCGGGCGCCGGCGAGTTTGAATCCCAAATGATCCTGGGCAACGGCCTGGTCAAGATGCTGGTTGACGGCTACACTGCCGAACAGGCTGTTGACTTTGTTGTGGAGCAGGTTCAGGCTCTGATTGACTAATTTACTTTCAAACACAGAATTTTAGATTATGGCGAATTTTCTCCGGCCTGTCTGGTTTTAATCGCTTCGGCACGCATTGCCGTCCCTGTGCCGGGCAGGCCGGAAAAGTTCAACGCCTTATTCATTGCACTTCTGTATTTGAAATGCCACTTGTAGCCTGACTGGGCTGCATGAACGGTTCCGTACGCGGCTTTTTCCGTCAGGCAACGATGCCAATTTTGACACAGCGCTGCTGCGCCTCTTATGCGGCGCCAAGCCTGATGGGAAAAGCTTTTGTATTGGTTCTGATTTTTAGCCTTGTAAGCCATATGGCGGCAACAAAATTTGATAATGAAAAGGCGAGCCATAATGAAAAATTCAGCTTTGAAAAATGATAAACGTATGAGCAGGCAGGGCATGCTTTTGTACATGCCCGCGATCCTCATCATCGTCGGCGTTGTGGTGTACCCGATGATATACGCGCTGATGATGAGCTTTACCAATTATAAGGCAAGCAGCCCGAAAATGAATTTCATCGGGTTTGCAAACTATTTGAAAATTGCGAAAGACTCTGCCTTCTGGTCCGCTGTTACGCGCTCTCTTGTTTTTACAGTAGGGTCCCTTGCACCCCAGATTATACTTGGCTTGGCTCTTGCCATGTTATTTAATCACCCCCGCCTGAAATGCAAAATGCTCTTTCGAGGCCTGGCCATTACACCATGGCTTGTGCCCACGGTGGCGGTGGCTATGGTTTTCAGATGGATGTTCCACGACCTTTATGGGATCGCAAACTACATGCTGGTTGATTTGAATATTATCGAATCGCCCAAAGCCTGGCTTTCCAATGCGACTTCGGCGATGTTCCTTCTGATCCTTGCAAATGTATGGAGAGGCACCCCCATGCTCCTTACCATGTTCCTGGCAGGCCTTCAGGGTATCCCCGGGGATTTGTATGAGGCGGCTCAGGTGGACGGTGCAAACGGCTGGGTGCGTTTCTCCAAAATCACATTGCCTTTATTGATGCCTGTTGTGATGATTTCCGGCGTCTTGAGATTTATATGGACCTTTAACTTTTATGATCTGCCGTGGGTCATGACCGGCGGCGGTCCTGCCAACGCGACGCAGACAACCCCGGTTTACGCTTACCGGAGCGCCTTCAGCAGTTACAAGATGGGAGAAGGCTCCGCGATTACGATTATTCTGTTTATCATCCTCATCATATTTGCCGTCTTATATTTCTGGTTGAAACAGCATCAGGACAAGAAGTTATATTGATAGAAAGGGGGGATTACGATGAATAGAAAGCATAAGTACCTGGTAAAGGATATTTCCCTTCATCTGTTGGCTGTGTTGGCTTTGATACCGATTTTGTTTCCCATGTACTGGCTGATCGTATCCGCGCTGCAAAGCCCGCAAAACGTGATTCAGATACCGCCCAAGCTGTTCCCAACTGAGTTTTCCACATATTTTGTGAGCAAGGTTTTCAAAGAGTTCAATATGGGCCGGTTCCTGCTTAACAGCCTTTTTCTTTCCCTCGTGTCCACCTTTGTAACGCTGGTGATTGCATGCCTTGCGGCGTTCAGTTACAAGGCATATCAATACCGGGCAAAGGAATCTTTCTCAAAACTTGTTCTGTTCGTCTATATGTTCCCGCAGATTTTGATCATCATCCCGATTTATTTGCTCATGTCCAAACTGATGCTGATCAACACCTTTACCGGCTTGATTTTGTGTTATGTGGCATTTGAGCTTCCCATTTGCATTTGGACCATGCAGTCCTACTTTGAGACCATTCCCAAAGACCTGATCGAAGCAGCGGAAATCGACGGCCTGGCCAGATTCAAGACCTTATGGTATGTGTTCCTCCCGGTGGCCCTGCCCGGCCTTGCGGCCAGCGGCATTATGACCTTTATCGGCATTTGGAACAACTTCATTCTTGCGAACACCCTGCTGATTGATGAAAGCAAGAAGACGCTGCCCGTCATCATAGCAGACTTTAATTCCCGGGACAGCATGCTACAAGGCGATGTTCTGGCTGCCTCCCTGATCGTATGCCTGCCCTCCTTCCTGTTCGCTTTGTTCGCCCAGAAATACCTAGTAGGCGGCCTTACAAACGGCGCCGTAAAGGCATAGTAAGGAAGTAAACGATATGAAGATTACTGATATCAAAACAAGATTCGTCGACCTTTACATGTTCGTCCAGGTCTATACGGATGAGGGGATTGTAGGCCTTGGCGAGTCGGGCTCCTGGGCTTTTTTGGAGGCGTCCGCTCAGGCGGTGGAAACCTTCAAACGGTATCTGATCGGCCAGGACCCGCTGACAATTGAACATCACTGGCAGTACATGTACAGGTGCTACCACTTCCGGGGCGCGGCAATTATGGGGGCATTGTCCGCCATTGATATCGCACTGTGGGATATTGCAGGGAAATACTATGGTGTGCCCTGCTACAAGCTTATGGGCGGCAAAACGCGGGATAAAGCCCGAGTATATTACCACGTTTACGGGGATACCCAGGAAAAGCTGATTGAGGGCTGCTTAGCCGCAAAAGAACGGGGCTTTACGGCTGTGGGCCATCTCACGCCCTTCCTGGACAGCCCCCGGGAGGAACGGTATTTTAACACCTTTGCCGCCAAAATGGACAAGGCCATTGAAAGCGTCTACAAATATCGGGAAGCTGTGGGCAATGAAGTGGATCTTTGTATTGAGATTCACCGGCAGCTCACGGTGCCTGAAGCGATTACCCTGGGCCGCGAAATCGAACCGTGCCATCCCATGTTCTACGAAGACCCGGTAAAGCCGGACAATTTCGACGAAATGGCGAAGGTGGCCGCCGGAATTGGCATCTCTATCGCCACGGGTGAAAGAATCCACACCCTTCAGGAGTTCGGCATGCTGCTTTCCAGAAACGCCTGCCATTATATCAGGCCCGATGTGTGCATGTGCGGCGGACTTACCCATTCTAAAAAAATCGCGGCGGTGGCGGAAGCCTACGGGGCTTTGGTTGTGCCCCACAACCCCCTCAGCCCTGTCAGCACCGCAGCCTGCATTCAGCTTGCTGCAGCCATTCCCAACTTTGCGATTCAGGAATATCCCAAAGGGGAGCATTCCGCACCAAAGAATGTCATGGTGAAATCTACCATCAAATTGGAGAATGGCTTTCTGATAATCCCCGACGCGCCGGGCATCGGCGTGGAGCTGACGGAAAATGCCGAGGAGCTTTGCCCCTATGTGCCACGGGCATATGTGACAAGGCTGAATGAAGACGGCTCCGTGATGGATCAGTAAGGGGAATGAAGATGTTGAACCTTTCCAAAACATATGGAGAAGAAAGAGACGCCGTCTACCATGCAGACGGTGTAAAATATCCGGGGAAAGCCCTTGTGCGCATGGAACTGGTGCCGGGCTATGAAAGAGCCAAGACAAAGCTGCTCAAGCATATCAGGAGCATGAATGAGGCGCATCTCATCATGCTCAAGGAGCAGGGAATCGTAAGCGCGGAGGATGCTTCGTGCATTATGAAAGCTTTGGAAGAGATTGATTACGACGCCTACCGGACCAGTACCTATACCGGCCAGTTTGAGGACCTCTACTTCCAGATGGAGGATGAGATCATCAAAAAAACCGATGGGGTAGGCGGTAATCTTCACCTTGCCAGAAGCCGCAACGATATGTGCGTAGCCTGGTCACATATGGTGATCCGGGAAGAAGTCCTGGCCCTTATCAAGCTGCTTATCCGGGTGCAAAATACCGTGTACCTGTTTGCCAAGGAGCATAAGGATACGCTGTATGTCATTCACACCCACACCCAGCATGCCCAGCCCGGCCTGCTAGGCCATTATTTTCTGGGCGCTGTGGATGTGATCGAGCGGAATATTCAGAGGCTGCAAAACGCTTATCAGGCCATTAATTGTTCGCCCATGGGAGCGGCTGCCGTAACCACAAGCGGTTTCCCGGTTTCCAGGGAGC
The DNA here is from genome assembly GCA_023392515.1 of Bacillota bacterium. Taxonomy (GTDB): domain Bacteria; phylum Bacillota; class Clostridia; order Christensenellales; family Aristaeellaceae; genus JAEVYX01. The sequence goes on from JAEVYX010000049.1 coordinate 53,588, forward strand.
GGGTGGCGGAGCTTGCAGGGTTTGAAAGCGTGATAGAGAATTCCTATGATGCGATAGGAAACTGCGATTATTTCACCGAGACAGCCTCCGCTATCGCCCTTTGCGCCCTTGACTTCGGCCGCTTTATTACGGACATGGTCCTTTGGGCGACAGAGGAAATGAAGATGATTCGCGTTGCGGACGGCTATATTTCCACAAGCTCCATCATGCCGCAAAAACGCAACCCCATTGCCCTGGAGCATTTGCGCTCCTCATTGTCTGTCGTGAAGGGATTGGCCGACGCGGTCATTCAGGGCTTTATGAAATCGCCCTATGGGGATATATCCGATTATGAGGATATTGAGGACACCATGTCCGGGACCATCGAGTTGCTTGAAACCAATCTGGAACTGTTTAATTCGGTGATTGCGACGCTGGACGTCAACAAGGAGCTTTTGAGGGAGCGTGCTTACGAAAGCTTTTCCGTGGTGACCGAAATCGCGGACCAGATGTACCGCTCCTACGGCATCCCATTCCGGAAAGCCCATCATTTTGTTTCGTATCTTGTAAAAAAGGCCGATAAGCAAAACTATAACCTGAAGAACGTAACAAGGGACTTTTTCGCCGAGGCTTATGAAGAAGTTTTTCACGAGCCCTTTCATCAGGATTTTGAGCCCATCTTGAAAAGCATCGACCCGGAGCACTTTGTAAAAGTCAGAAATATCTATGGCGGTACAGGTCCGGACGCTATGGAAGCTATGCTGGAATCGGCACGGGAAAAGGTACTTGACAATGCTGCCTGGTACGGCAAGAAAACCGACGCGCTGAATCAGGCGGAATGCAAGAGAATGGAACTTGTACAAGAGTGCTTGCAGGGCGTAAAGGAGAGCTTATGAATTACCTGAATTTGTTTGGGCAAAACGGTGAAAAGGCCTGGAAGGTATCCCAGATATCCTTGGGCTGCGACTACTACGGCTTGGAAGTTCCCGAGGAACAGGCGTTTCGAATCATGGATGCCTACTACGATAAGGGCGGCAATTTTCTGGATACGGCCCACGTGTACGGCCAGAAGGTTGTGGACACGGTTTCCTTCAGTGAGGTCACCGTGGGCAAGTGGGTGGAGGCCAACAAGCTGCAGGGCAAGGTTGTCATTTCCGATAAAGGCGCCCATCCCGATCGCAGGAATATGCAGGTGAGCCGCCTCAACTATCAAAACGCCAGGAACGATCTGTTCTCCAGCCTGGAGGCATTGAAAACAGACTGCGTAGATATCTGGTTTTTGCACCGGGATAATCCGGCCATGCCCGTATCTGAAATTGTGGATATGGTATCCGAGTTTGTGGACAAGGGATATATCAAAAAGCTGGGGGCTTCCAACTGGACGTCGAAAAGGCTGCAAGCTGCCAACGATTACGCCAGGGAAAACGGCAAGCATGGCTTCAGCATCAGCCAGATTCAATGGAGCCTGGCCATTTCCACGCCGGAATCCTGGAATGATCCCACCCTGGTTTGCATGGATGATGCCCAGCAGGAATGGTATCAGGAAAAACAGTTCCCTGTGATGGTATTCTCGCCCCAGGCCAGAGGACTTTTCTCCAAGGTAATTCAAAACGGGGTCGATTCTCTGTCGGAAAAAGTGAAGGAAAGATTCCTCTTGGACAAAAACCTGGGCAGGATTGAAAAGTGCAGGCAGCTCAGTGAGAGGCTTCACATGAATCCCGCCGGCGTATGCCTGAGCTACCTTACCTCCGCACCGTTCCCGGTCATACCGGTAATTGGCTGCAGCAGCCCCGAGCAGGTAGTGGACTCCCTCAGGTCGGCTGATGACCGCATCAGCGAAAGCGACAGGCGTTTTTTGGTGGAATAACCGGAACAGCATAAAAGAGGCGGATCGTTTTTACCCGGCTAAGTGGGAAATGATCCGCTTATTTATTAACACCTTTCAAATTTGCAGCTGATTTCAGAATTTCCATAAAGGCAGAGCGAAGGACATGGCTAAAGAAAAGTAATAGAAGAGAAGGGCATTGAAAAGTATAATGGGGAAGCAAAGATTAGAATAAAGCCGGGAGAAATGGGTTGGCCTGTGGCGCCAGCCGCATAAAATCAATATGAGCGAAGCAAAGGAACTGTATCAGGAAATCGGGGAACATTTGTTAAACGATCCAGAACCGTCCGTTTATTTGAAAAGCCTGTTAAGCCGTCCGGAAATGAAAGAGCGCCCCTTCAGCCTTGTCTACGAATTGCAAAAAGCCGAACAGTCGCCGCAGTTTCATCCGGAAGGCAACGCTTGGAATCATACGCTTCTTGTGGTGGATGAGGCGGCAAAGGTAAGGCAGAAGAGCAGCAATGCGGCGGCCTTTATGTGGGCCGCATTGCTGCATGACATCGGAAAACCTGCAACAACGAAAAACAGAAAGGGCAAAATAACCTCCTATGACCATGACAAGGTGGGTGCAAGGCTCGCAAGAGAGTTCCTGTCCGTCTTTTGCGATGATCATGAATTCATAGACGAGGTTTGCTTTTTGATTCTGTATCACATGCATATTCTTTATGTGGTGAAAGGCCTTCCCTTTGCGGATATCAAAGGGATGAAGGAGCGCTCGGATATCAATGAAATTGCGCTGCTGGGCTTGTGTGACAGGCTGGGCAGGCTAGGCTATGACCGGCAGGCCGAAGAAAGCAACATCAGGCAGTTTCTGCAGAAAGTCAAGTGAGTTTCCGGCAAGCACTTTAAGGGCATTCTAGTGAATCATTTCAAACCCAGCGTCGTCCGGATGCCGTCATACGCGACCGCGGCGGCAGGGAAGATGGATTGGGCGGTAGGGAGAAATTCAGATGGATTGCATAGGGCGGGGCTGAAGTGGGTAAGCCACAGCTGCTTTGCGCATGCATCCCGGGCAAGCTTCGCACTGTCGGAAAACAGCATATGACCCTTTTCGGCCATTTTTGATTGCATCTCCTCATCCCCGTACATCCCTTCGCTGATAAGCAAATCAACGTCTTTTGCAAATGATGTAAGCTCATCCATCGGCCTTGTATCGGTACAATAGCACAGTTGAATCGGAGCGCGCATACCGTCCAAAACCATCTCCGGCAGGATTGACCGCCCATCCTGAAGGGTTATGGGCTGCCCGCTATGCAGGGTATGGAACAGCGCTTTGGGTACGCCCAAATCGGCGGCTTTCTGTGGGCTGAAGATGGGCATGCGCCTGAAGGCGATGCGGTATCCAATGCAGGGAATGCTATGCGCCAAAGGAAGACAGGAGATGTGCACATCATCTATTTGCAGATTTTGATGTCCGTGATCCTCCAATTCATATAACTGCAATGGATAGGGAAGGGCGGGCGTAATGACGGTCAGTGCGGATATTGCAATATGCAGCCCAGGGGGGCCTATAATTTTCAGCGGGCTGGTTTTGCCGCAATTTCCAAGGGTGAGCAATAGCCCTGGCAGGCCTGCAATATGGTCCGCGTGATAATGGGTAATAAGCAGGATGCCGATGCGGCTTAATTTGCATCCGGCGGCCTTGAGCGCAATTTGCGTGCCTTCGCCGCAGTCAATCAGTAAGGCCTTCCCCTGATGTTCCACAAAGCAGCATGTCAGCCACCGGTTTGGAAGCGGAAGCATGCCGCCGGTGCCGGGCAAGCAAACATCGACCATATCATTAGCCCGCTTTCCTTTGAATGTATACAGCAGCTACATATTTTCAACAAATTGAATCTTCATGCCATTGGGGTCAAGGAAAAAGAAAAATTTAACATGCGGGCTTGGCTGAAATGGGCCGCCGGATACAGCAATGCCCCTTTTCTTAACAAGGGTCAGCATATCATCCAACGAGCTCACTTCAAATCCCCAGGAAATATCTTGGCCGATATCCACTTCGTTTTCTGTTCCGCGGCATATCAGTTCAATTTTAGTTTCGCCGTCGCCTAAAAAGGCAATCTCGACTCCCGGGCCTGCTTGATATCTTTTCATGACGGGCAGCCCGACGATTTCCTGGTAGAATTTCAGGGAATCTTCCATATTTTTAACCGTTAATGTGCTCCAGCAAAATTTCATGATACACCCTCCAAACCTTTTAGGTAATAATATTCTTCCCATGCCTTTTTTGCAATATGAGCAGCTTTTGCATGAAAAGTATAATATTGACAAACGAATCAATGCTTGATATAGTACAATCATCTCTTTGCACTGCAAACCATTCCCTCCAGAACGAGAGAATGCGCGACCAACAGTACAAACTGAGCAGGCGATGAACCACCGGTATCGGGAGGTTCGTGGGGCTGGGCCGCTAAGGCGGCAGCAGATGAGTTGAAGGGCACATCTGCGGGACAGTAGTTGTTCCGCAGATGTGTTTATTTATATTCACATTTATGGAACAATACTGGATGTAGTGCCATAGAGTAACTTATGCCCAAACGGCAGGAGGTTGTTCTCTATGACAAACACAGGTATTCCCGGAAGTGGCCTGACAAGCGAACAGGCCCGGAAGCTTCAGATTGAGCACGGACGCAACGAGCTGACCCCGCAGAAAAAAACAAGTCTCATCAGCAAGGCGCTGCACATCATTGCAGAGCCAATGTTTCTTTTGCTGCTTGCGGCGGCTGTGATTTACTTCGTACTGGGCGAGCCTCGCGATGGCGCAATCATGCTGATCTTTGTCGTGGGCATCATTTCCATTGATGTCATTCAGGAATGGAAGACCGACCGGACGCTGAGTGCCCTTAAGGATTTGTCCTCGCCGCATGTGAAGGTGATTCGCGATGGCGTGGAGCAGGACATCGCCAGTGTTGATCTCGTCCCGGGAGATATCATGCTCCTATGCGAAGGCGTGAAAATCCCCGCCGATGGCGTCATTCTGAAAAGCAACGACCTATGCGTGGACGAGAGTTCACTGACCGGCGAAGCTGAGGGCGTGTGGAAGAACGCGCTGGATATTGTGAAACCTTTCTCCGATTACTGGCGTAAGGATTACTGCTATGCGGGAACGCTGGTAACTCAGGGCACTGCGACGGTGCAGGTAGATCGAATTGGCGCCGGTACCGAGTACGGCAAGATCGGCATGAATGTTGCCGCTGCACCGGAGGAAGCTACTCCCCTTCAAAAACAGACGGGTAGGCTGGTCAAGACTTGTGCGGGTATTGCGGCTGTGCTGTTCGCGCTGGTTGGCGTGGTTACCTATTTGGATATACCCGACCACATGCTTGGCGAACGCTTAATCGAAAGCGTTCTCTCCGGCATCACACTGGCAATGGCTATGATCCCCGAGGAATTTCCTGTGATTCTGACGGTATTCCTTTCCATGGGCGCGTGGCGGCTCGCAAAGAAGAATTCTCTGGTCCGCAAGCTCCCGTCTGTTGAGACATTAGGGGCGGTAAGCGTGCTTTGCGTTGACAAGACAGGCACCATCACCATGAATCAGATGACTGTGCAGGAGATTTGGTCACTAAAAGGCGACGACCACGCACTTTGCGAGACAATGGGGCTGGGCTGTGAGGTGGAGGCCTACGACCCGATGGAAAAGGCAATGTTGAGCCACTGCGAGGCAATGGGCATCTCCAGGGAGCACCTGTTTTCTGGCATGCTGGTAAACGAGTATGCCTTCACCAACGAACTCAAGATGATGGGCCACGTGTGGCTCAGGAATGGCGAGCTGCTGGTGGCGGCGAAAGGTTCGCCCGAGCGCCTTATGCCACTATGCGATATGACGGTTGAGGAGCGAGAAAGAGCAGGCCATGAGCTGATCAAAATGGGCAAGGAAGGCTTGCGGGTAATCGCCGTGGGCCGGATGAAGCTGGCAAACAGGCAGGAGATTCCCGCTCAATTAACAGATTGCAGGCTTGATTTCCTTGGCCTTATTGGTCTTGCCGACCCGCCGCGTGATGGGGTCGCACAGGATATAGCCCTTTGCAGCAGGGCGGGTGTGCGAGTTGTCATGATTACAGGTGACAACGGTATTACAGCCTCATCCATTGCAAAAAAGATAGGCATGAAGGACGTTGATAATATTATTACGGCAGAAGCACTGGAGAAGATGACGGACGAAGAGCTTCGCGAGAAGGTCAAGACTGTCAACATCTTCAGCCGCGTAATCCCCGAGCACAAGATGCGCATTGTCAAGGCTTTCAAGGATAACGGCGAGATTGTGGCCATGACAGGCGACGGCGTCAACGATGCGCCCGCACTCAAATATGCCGACATCGGCATCGCTATGGGAAAGCGCGGCAGCGAGGTCAGCCGTGAGGCCGCCGATTTGATCCTGTTGGATGACAACTTCTCCACAATAGTCGATACAATCAAGGATGGCCGCCGCATTTACGACAACATCCGTAAGGCCGTGGGCTACGTGTTCACGATCCACATTCCGATTGCTCTCTCGTCGCTGCTGGCACCAATGCTGGGCATCGCCCCGGCAAGCCTGTTCCTGTTGCCGCTGCATGTAGTGTTACTGGAACTCATCATCGACCCGACCTGTTCTATCGTATTGGAGCGCCAACCTGCGGAAGAGGATATTATGGACCGGCCACCGCGCGATCCCAAAGAGCAGATGCTTACACGGAGCATGCTTATCAAGAGCGTATTGCAGGGTCTTACGATCTTCGCGGCCGCCTTCGGCACATACTTTTGGATGCTCGCGGGCAATCCCGTAAACGCTCCGGCGGCGCGCGCGATGGGCCTGGCCATTATCATGATCGCGAACCTTTTGCTTGTGCAAGTGAATAGCTCCAGCCATGACTTCATCGCCCGTTCCATCCGCAGTATGGTGCGGGACAAGGTAATGTGGCTGGTCAATGTGGCGACTCTCGCAGGGCTTGCAGCCATCCTGTATACGCCGCTTGCAAATGTGCTCAAACTCGCACCCCTCTCCGGGCGGCAGCTGCTGATTGCGCTGAGCATGGCGCTTGCTGCCACGATGTGGTATGAATTGGAGAAAGTTGTCAGGAAGATGAGGAAGCACACATGAAGACACTCATTTTCCATCTTGCGATGGCGCGAAGCCGCAAGAAGCTCATTGCAAAATATGGGAAGCCGTTCTGGCTTGATCTCAAACGCCGCTCCAGGGTGATTTTTAGGGAAATCGCCCCGGAGCTTCCCGACCTAGGCCATAGTTTGTTTGCATTCAACTTTCAATTTGCGCCTGCCTATGTAGCTTGGTATAGGGCGCTAACGGAACTCGGATGGGGCCGGGATGAAGCCGCGGGAATCATCTGGCTGCTCAACGAGCGCCTCGCAACCGTAATTCCCCGGCCGTTTCTTCACATAGTGGGCAGGGCTTACTTTTCCGGCTTCTGAAAAAAAGCTTCGACTCATGAGATGTGCCAGCAGCGCGGTAAACTGCATCCGTGGGACTGGACGATCTGCTACCGGGAAATTGACCAAAATACATATGAGATTGACATCACCCGGTGCGCTATGCAGCGCTTCGCACGGGAGCATGGGGCAGAGGGGATGCTGCCGGGCATCTGCCGCATGGACTACCTTTTCGCTTGGCTGATGGGTAACGGCTTTCAGCGCACAAGAACGCTTGGCGACGGCGATGATTGTTGTAATTGTAGGTACCAACTGGAGGGCCTGTGTGAATGGAGCCCGGAGAAAGGCTTTATCGGAAGAAAGTGAGGTCAAGTTCCCTTCAATTTCTGCAGGAAAAGCATCTGACGCGTTGGTATATACGCATATCAAAAGACCTCTACGTGTATGACGTACAGCTACAGCTTTACGAAGGAGAGATATACGGTGGAAAAGAACAAGTATGAGAAGCGTTCCGTTCGGAGCTACCAGAGAAAAGCGGATCATTATGATGATACCTTTGATGGAAGATTCACCCGCGAGTTCAAGGAACGTTTGCTGACCGCTATCTCAATCACGGGTGGGGACAGGGTGCTCGATGTTGCGTGCGGGAACGGAAGGCTGCTGCAGATGCTGTCTCTTAAGCATACCTTCGACGGATACGGTGTCGATCTTTCTGAAAAAATGATTGAAAACGCACGTCGCTTGAACCCATCCATGTTTTTTGTTCAATCGGGCTGCGATGCCCTCCCATTTCAGAATGCGTTCTTTGATGTGATGACGGTATGTGCGGCATATCATCACTTTCCTGACGTATCCAGCTTTGCCAGTGAGGCTTTCCGGGTGTTGAAACAGGGTGGAACTTTGCATATTGCAGAGGTATACTATGGGCGTATTCTAAGAGCGCTGTTCAATCCGCTGGTTCATTTCTCTCCGGCCGGCGACGTCAGGTTTTACGGCCCGGATGAAATCATAGGGCTTTTGGAAAGCGCCGGTTTTATACGGGAAGCAGTGAGCATACACGGCCACATTCAGATCGTCAGCGTCAGGAAGCCTTGAGGCGAGAATAAATAATGAAGATATTGATTTATGGTGCGGGGGTTATCGGCAGTATCTTCGCGGCAAAGCTCAGTTTCCTAGGACAGGATGTAACGATTCTCGCACGGGGAAAACGGCTGGAGGAAATTCAAAACAACGGAATTGTGCTTTGCAACCCCAAATCAGCGGGAAAAGAGATTGCAAGAATACGGGTTATCGACCACCTTTCCCCCGAAGAACGGTTCGATTACATATTTGTCGTGATGCAGCGAACCCAGGTGAATTCCGTACTTGAGAGCCTTGCACGGAATGGTTCGGAAAATATCGTGTTCGTTGTGAACACCGCAGCGGGGTACGAAGAATGGAAGCGTGCCATCGGAGCGGAGCGCCTGCTAATAGGTTTTCCTTCCGCAGGCGGTGAACGGATAAACGGTATGGTTCGTTATTTCGTCGGCAGGGGACTGATGAGAGCCTTTCAAACTACGACCTTCGGAGAGGTCAATGGGAAAAAGTCACAAAGAGTATGGGAACTGATCCGCATGTTTCGGCGCGCGGGCATCCCTTCCGTCTATTGTTCCGATATGGACGCATGGCAGAAATCCCACGTTGCCATGGTGACGTGCATCGCAAACGCACTCTATGGTCATCGCTGCGATAACAGGCGGCTTGCCGCCTCGCGGAGAGGTGTTCGGAGCATGGTGCTGGGGATAAAGGAAGGTTTCGCCGTGCTCGAAAAGCTTGATATCCGGGTTACACCGCGTAAGTTGGCAATTTGGAGGCTGCCCACAGGGATACTGACGGCAGCCTTCAAGGTTATCATGGGAACGCAACTGGCGGAGATCACCATGGCAAAGCACTGCATCGCGGCAAGAATGGAGATGGTTGATTTGCAGGAGGAGTTCGACCAGCTCATCCGAAAAAGCGGACTGGAAACGCCGTACATTGATCTGCTTCGGAAAAATCTGAACGAACACAAATCAGCGGATGCCAGGCGATAAATATTGCTGCTTCATAATCCAACAAAAGCCGGAGAAAGTAGTGGTATTCAAAAGCTTTTTAATGTGGTATAATTAAAAGGTTATTGATTTAGAGGGGAATATGAGGATAGCATGATCAGTGCACAAGGGATATCTCTTCAGTATGGCGGGAGGCCGCTCTTTAAAGATGTGAGCGTGCAGTTTTCATCGGGAAACTGCTATGGTTTGATTGGCGCCAATGGCACGGGGAAGTCAACTTTTTTAAAAATTTTGTCCGGGGAGATTGAGCCGACCAATGGCGAAATCTCTGTTACGCCTGGCGAGCGCATCGCGGTATTGCGTCAGGATCACTTTGCCTATGATGATTATACCGTGCTGAAAACCGTTATCATGGGGCATGCACGGCTGGATAAAATATTCACGGAAAAAGAAGAGCTATACGCAAAAACGGATTTCAACGATGAGGATGGGCTGAAGCTGGCGGAGCTGGAAGGGGAATTCGCGGAGCTGGATGGCTGGAACGCGGAGCCCAATGCGGAAACCTTGCTTAACGGCCTTGGCATTCCCAGCAAATATCACAACATGAAAATGTCTGAGCTGGATGGCTCGCGCAAGGTTAAAGTGCTTTTGGCCCAGGCGCTCTTTGCGATGCCGGATATCCTGCTGCTGGATGAGCCGACCAACAACTTGGACTTGCACGCAATCAAGTGGCTGGAAGAATTTTTGATGGATTTCCCCAACACGGTGATTGTGGTTTCCCACGACCGGCATTTTCTCAACAATGTGTGCACCCACATTGTGGATATCGATTATGGCAAGATTCAGATGTATGTTGGCAACTATGATTTCTGGTACGAATATACCCAATTGGCTACGCGCCAGGCCAAGGATCAGAGGCGCCGCAATGAAGAAAAAGCCAAGGAATTGGAAGAGTTTATCCGCAGGTTCAGCGCGAACGCCTCCAAATCCCGCCAGGCGACTTCCAGAAAAAAGCTGCTGGACAACCTGCAGATGAAAAACTTTATTCCTTCTTCGCGCCGTTATCCCTTCATCCATTTTGAGCAGGAGCGTCAGGTGGGAAATGATGTTTTGACTGTCAACGGCATCAGCAAGACGATCGGCGGCCGGAAGGTTCTGGACAACGTGAGCTTCCTGGTTCGGCCGGGGGACAAGATCGCCTTTGCGGGGAAGGATGAAGTGGCACGCACTACCCTTTTCCAGATTCTGATGGGCGAGATGGAACCGGACGAAGGGGATTATAAGTGGGGCATCACCACAACACGGGCTTATCTGCCCGCAGACAACACGGCTTATTTTAAAGGCCAGGATTGTTCGCTGGTGGACTGGCTGAGGCAGTATTCTCAAGACCAGCATGAGGTAACCATCCGCGGTTGGCTGGGACGCATGCTCTTTTCAGGCGAGGAAGCCCTCAAACAGGCGCAGGTCCTTTCCGGCGGCGAGAAGGTGCGCTGCATGCTGGCCAAAATGATGGTCTCCGGCGCAAACGTTGTCCTATTGGACGAGCCGACCAACCACCTGGACCTGGAAGCCATTACCGCGCTGAATGAAGGCATGGTTGATTTCAAGGGGACCATGCTCTTTACCTCCCGCGATCATCAAATCATGCAGACGGTTGCCAACCGCGTAATCGAAATCCTGCCGGGCGCCTTGATTGACAGGCGGGAAAGCTATGATGAATATATTGAATATCTGGAGGCGCGCGAACAAGCGGCAAAAATCAGTTGATATTGTTTTACCCCTTTGGCAGCAAATTACTTTATGTGGGAAAAGGCCCCTCTTCTGTTTGAAGGAAGCGGGGCCTTTCCCTATTTTGGAAGACGGCTAAAGCGGGATACCGCACCGCCTATTTCTTTTTCCGGATTCTGTCCTTTAATGCCAGTAAGCGGAAGAATATTTCCCGGGGGTTTTCATCCTCGTACAGGAA
>JAEVYX010000055.1 GCA_023392515.1 Bacillota bacterium
GTTTCGAAAAAGTGTCTGCGCCGCTTTTTCGAGTCTGCACCCTTCACCTGTGAGCTACGCTCTACGTGCGGTGAAGGGCGTAAGGAAACCTTGCTGCGCAAGGCTTCCGAAGCCACCGGGGCTTTGCCCTTTTCAGGCTTCGCCGAGCATAATTATATGGCAAAGCCCAAAAAATCAGGCGAAGCCTGTCGCTGGCTTCGGATTTATAGTCGGAGGGGGGCGCCCCTCCGACACCTCCTAGAGATTTTTTAACAGGCCGGGGAGCGGCTGATATTGACCGCTCCTTATTTTTTTATATCCCGTGTTTTGGGCGTGAGTTGTTATTTTATACCTCATATGCTACAATTCAATAGGCGGTTTAGCGGCAGCATTGAGGTTGCCCGTTTTCACTATATGGTGTTAAGCCCGCTTTGCGAGCAGGTGAGAGGAAAAATGGAGAAGATAGCTACAGTTCTGCCTGGCGTATATATTCTGGAGCCCAAGGTTTTCGGCGATCACCGGGGGTGGTTTATGGAAACGTATTCTGCACCGGACTTTGAGCCGCTGGGACTCCAAACGGCTTTTGTACAGGATAACCACAGCTTTACCGCCCAGCGGGGCACCTTGCGGGGGATGCATTTTCAGCAGGATCCCATGTCCCAGCTAAAGGTGGTGCGTGTGGTAAGGGGCGGTGTATTGGACGTGGCGGTTGACTTGCGCAAAGGATCCCCGACTTATTTAAAGTGGGTCGGGGTGGAGCTGACCGCGGAGAACAAGCGGATGCTGTATATCCCCCGGGGGTTTGCCCATGGGTTTTTGACGCTTACGGATGATGTGGAATTCGTCTACAAGGTGGACAACCCCTACAGCCAGCTCTATGACCGTTCTATCCGCTTTGATGATCCGGCCATTCATGTGAATTGGGGGATTGACGCACCAATCCTCTCCAATAAAGATCAAAATGCTCCCCTTTTAAAAGACAGCGACTGCAATTTTGTATATGAAGGGTAGGGAAGGCACATGACCATTCTCATCACCGGTGCCGCCGGATTCATCGGCAGCAATTTTGCGTACTATCAGTTGGAAAAACATCCGGAAGACCGGTTGGTAATTTTGGATGCGCTGACCTATGCTGGCAACTTGAGCAGCCTTGAGAAAGCATTGACCCATTCCAATGTCCGCTTTGTGAAAGGGGATATTGCCGACCGTGGGACCGTGCAGACGTTGTTTGAAGATGAAAAGCCGGATATCCTGGTGAACTTTGCCGCTGAGAGCCATGTGGACCGGTCGATTGAAGCCCCCGAAATTTTTCTGCGCACCAATGTAATGGGCACCCAGGTTTTGATGGACGCTTGCCGGAAGTATGGCATTGGAAGGTATCACCAGGTGTCTACGGATGAAGTATATGGCGATTTGCCCCTGGATCGGCCGGAATTGTTCTTTACTGAAGATACGCCAATCCACACCTCCTCCCCTTATTCCGCTTCGAAGGCTTCGGCGGATCTTCTTGTGCTGGCTTACTGCCGCACCTTCCATCTTCCGGCCACGATCACCCGCTGCTCCAACAATTACGGCCCCTATCACTTTCCTGAAAAGCTGATTCCCTTGATGATAACCAGGGCCTTGGCCGACGAGCCTCTTCCCGTTTATGGCAAGGGTGAAAATGTTCGGGACTGGCTGTATGTGGAAGATCACTGCGCCGCAATTGATTTGGTGATGCGGAACGGCCGCGTTGGGGAAGTATACAACGTAGGCGGCCATAACGAGCGCACCAACCTGGAGGTGGTAAAGGCCATCCTGCGGGAACTTCACAAGCCTGAAAGCCTGATCCGTTTCGTAACAGACCGGCCGGGCCATGACATGCGCTATGCCATTGATCCTGACAAAATCCACAGGGAATTGGGCTGGCTGCCCCGGACACCTTTTGAGAAAGGTATTCAAAAAACCATTCAATGGTATCTTGAGAACCGCACCTGGTGGGAAGAAATACTCAGAGGCGACTATCAGCATTATTACGAGCGGATGTATGCCGGCAGAGCGTGAAGAGGGAACGATATGAACGTATTGGTTACAGGCGCCCTGGGCCAGCTAGGCCAGGACGTCATGCAGGAGCTGAAAAGAAGAAATATACCCTGCAAAGGGGTCGACAGGCAGGACTTTGATTTATGCGACCGGGAGGAAACTTTCCGGGCGGTGGCAGGCTATGCCCCTGATGCAATCATTCATTGCGCTGCCTATACAGCTGTGGACAAGGCTGAATCAGAAAAGGAATTATGCTATCAGGTAAACGTAGAGGGCACAGAAAACCTAGCTCTGGCGGCCAAGGATGCCGGGGCAAAAATGATTTACATCAGCACGGATTATGTGTTTGACGGCCAGGGAGAAGTTCCATTTGAACCGAATCAGAAAAAAGATCCGGTGAACTACTATGGACTGACCAAGGCTCAGGGGGAGGATGCTGCCGCCTCGATCCTTAACAGGCTGTTTATCCTGCGCATCTCCTGGGTGTTCGGGCTGCATGGCGGGAACTTTGTGAAAACCATGATGCGCTTGGGTTCCCAACGGGAGGAGGTCCGCGTGGTGGATGACCAAACAGGGTCACCCACTTATACGGCCGACCTGGCGCCCTTGATTTGCGATATGATAGCAACGGACAAGTTTGGCGTTTATCACGCGACCAATGAAGGGCTTTGCACCTGGTGGGAGTTTGCGTCGGCCATCATGCAGGAGGCCGGGCTTGACTGCCGGGTTACACCCATCAAAACGGCCGAATATCCTACCGCCGCCCGCCGGCCATATAACTCCCGGCTGTCAAAAAAGAGGCTGGATGATGCCGGGTTTTCCCGGCTGCCCCCTTGGCAGGACGCGCTGAAACGGTATATTGCCAGCCTGAAAAAGCTGGAGCAGGAAGCGTAGAGAAGCCGGAGGGAGCGTGGCCAAATGGCTGCCGGACAGTTGAAGCACTACATGACATATCTGCGAACCAATGGGATTGCATATACAAGCCATAGGGCCATGCAAAAGATTACCGAACGGGTACTCAAGCGGTATGATCGGTGGGCGAGGAAGCGCATGCCCTCTTTGCAGGAATTGGAGAGACAGCGAAAGCGCACATTTTGCCCAGCCCCGTTTTTAAGCATTGTGGTACCGGTGTACAATACAAAACCCCGCTTTTTGATGGAGCTTGCGGAATCTTTCGTAAACCAGACTTATCATAACTGGGAAGCATGCCTGTACGATGGGCGAAGCACAAATCCGGATACCATAGCATGCCTGCGTAGCCTGGAAAAGCTGGATCATAGAATTCATGTGGCGCTGGGAGAGGAAAACCAGGGCATATCGGGAAATACCAACCTGGCCATTCAAATGGTCAAGGGGGATTATATCATCTTGTGCGATCATGATGATATTCTCACATCGGACGCCTTGTATTGGATTGCGGATGCTATCGAACAAAAGGGCGCGGATCTTGTCTACAGCGATGAGGACAAGATCAACGAAGCATCCAACCGGTACTTCGACCCTCATTTCAAGCCCGATTTTTCTTTGGACATGCTACGCTCAAGCAATTATATCTGCCATCTGCTGGTGGTAAAAAGGACGCTTCTTGACAAGGCGGGCTTGCTTGACAGCCGCTATGACGGTTCGCAGGACCATGACCTGGCGCTTCGGGCCAGCGAGCATGCTGCATGTATCGTGCATGTGCCCAGGGTGCTGTACCATTGGCGGCAGCTTAGCACCTCCATGTCCCATCAGAAGTTGGAGAAATGCCAGCAAGCGGCAAAGAGAGCGGTGGAGGCGCAGCTGCGCCGCCAGCAGGTAAAAGGGCAGGTAAGCCTGCTGGAAGGTCGGAGCCAAATAAAATATATGCTATCCGGTACACCCCTGGTTACGGTGATCTTAGAGCACCATGGAAGCAGTCGCAGACTGCATAAATGTATTGAAGCGTTGGAACGGGCAGAGAAGTATCCGGCGGTGGAATGGCTGATTGTATCCCCGGTGCCGATGGAAGCAGCTGATGCGGATATGAAATTCCGCGCGATTCCCTGGGAGGCGGGGGCTTCCCGCTTTCATATGCTGGATAAGGCCATTCAATTGGCCAATGGGGAGTATATCGTCTGCATGGATTCGGGCGTGCAGGTGGAAACGGAAGACTGGCTTTCGGATATACTGGCCCATTGCATGCAGCCTGGCGTCGGTATTGTTTGCCCTATCCTGTACGGAAAGGATAAAAAGATCCGTCATGCCGGGTATGCGGTGGGTGTCAAGAATGTTGCCGCCGGAAGACAGGAAGGGCTACCCCGAAGCGCTTGGGGCTATTTTGGGCACGAGCATTATGCCCATAACATTTCCGCCGCTTCCGCTGCTTTTTTCATGGTTGGCAAAGAAATATACCTAAGCCACAGCGGGTTTGATGCAGCTTATCAGACGGATTTGGGCGATGTGGATTTTTGCCTGAAGCTTTTGCAAAGCGGGCTGCGCCACGTTTTGACACCATTGGTCAAGGCGGTATACGAACCTCGGGAATCGGGTCGGGACGCCGTTTTGAGGGGTGCGCCGGAGGCTGGGGACAGACAGCGGTTTGTGAATGCCTGGGGTGAAAATGTTCTAGACCCTTATTACAACGAAAACTTTACCAGAGAGGACGCAAGCTTTACCCTGCGTAAGGAGTAGCCTGACGGCATCAACAGGCCTCCGGCATTTCGCCGGAGGCCTGTTTTAGTGCTGATGCAAAGAGTATACGATGATCTATCGCAAGAGAACCGTTGCATAGCCCGGTATATGCAAAGTGCTTTGTGAAAGGACAGGGGCATCCTCTTTTGAATTCAGTGCCGATAGGATGCTTCCGCCATAATCCCAGCAAAGGTCCACACTTTCTTTTGACAGGTTATGAACTACGTATATCGCATCCCCTTCCCAATCAAAGCGCAATACGGAAACAGCTTTTTCCCCGATATCCATAGCGCTAAGAACACCCATGGCAATGGCCGGGTATTGTGACCGAAGCCGTAAAAGATTCCGGTAAAAGGACAGCAGGGAATCGGGGTCTTCATTTTGCGCATCTGCACCGGCCAAAATCATACGAACCGGATCTGCGTTGGGCGGGGGTGCGCAAATACCGGCAGGATTGTCAACTGACCAGATAAAGGGCATGCGCTTGTTTTCATCCTTGCCGGACCCCTGCATGCCCAATTCTTCCCCATAATATATAAATGGGTTTCCCGGCAGCAGCAGATACATGGCGGCGGCCAGTTTTTGCTTTTTAAGATCGTTCATAAGCATGCCGGCGCTTCTTGCCATGTCATGATTCGTCAGAAATACTGCGTCCATTGCCTCCGGGCTCACATTCCGGAGCTTTTTTTGCCAGTCTGCCGCTTTTTGCGCGAAACCCTTGCCATCCTGATTTCGTATGCTGCTTGCGAAGAATCCGCTGGGCCCGGAAAAGGAAAAGTTGAAAAGGGAGACGATTCCGCTTTCATACAGGGAAATGATGGTGCCTTGATCTGTCCAGGCTTCGCCCACCAGGTAAGCTTCTGGATTGAATGTTTTTACAACCTGAATCAGCCAGCCCAGAAAAGCTGTGTTGCGGGCAGAATTATCCCCATAAAACTTTGTAACTGCATCCAGCCTGAAACCGTCCAATCCCCGGGCTGTCCAGAAAGAAACAATGGCCTCAATCTCGCGGCGCACCGATTGGCTGTCAAGATTGAGATCGGGCATATGTTCACCAAATGCGCCCTCATAGTACCAGCCTTCCGCGTTGGGAACGGGATGCCAGCCATCCCGCTTTTCTTTTGTAAAATGGTAGTAGTCCGTGTAGGCGCTGCTCCCTGAATTCAGGCTTTTCGCGGCCGCTTGAAACCAGGGATGATCTTTTGAGGTATGGTTGAGCACCAGGTCCAATATGACCTGCACACCCCGCTTATGGCAGGCGGTTATCAACTTGTCAAAATCATGAAGGGTGCCATAGCTTGGGTCTATGGCGCAATAATCCGTCACGTCATACTTGTGGTAGGAAGGGGAGGGCATGATGGGCATGAGCCACAGCCCATCCACAGTAAGGTCATGTCCGCTTAGTGAATTGCCGTCGTTTAAATAATCCAGCTTCTCTGTAATTCCATTTATATCGCCGATTCCGTCTCCATTGCTGTCGTAGAAGGAGGAAACGAAGATTTCATACCAGGCTCCGGATCCAGACTCGGGCCTGGCCCAAAGGGGAGAGAGGAGAAGCATGGTAGCGCAGAGAAAAGCAGCGGCAATTTTGAAATGGCATTTCATCCTTTTACTGCGCCGCCGGTGACGCCCTCCACATAGTATTTTTGAATCTTGATGAAAAGCAGTGTAATCGGGATTGCAACGAGTACCGCCCCGGCGCAAAAACGGGTAAAGTAATCATATATGTGCTCCCGCTGCAGCATCCTGTACAGCCCCAGGGCCACCGTGTAGTTTTGATAATTGTCCTTCATAATGACACTGACAAAGATGAAATCCACCCAGGGAGCAATGAAGGAGGTAATGGCCGTATAGACCACAATGGGCCTGGAGGAGGGTAGGATAATCTTCCAGAAAATCTGGCTCTTGCTGGCTCCGTCAATGGTGGCGGCTTCATCCAGCGACCGGGGAATGGTATCAAAGAAGCCCTTGGCGATAAAGTAGCTCAGCACTGCTCCTGCGGAATACACCAGGATCAGCGAAATGAGGGATTGGTTGAGCCCCACCGCTTTTAAGATGTGATATACGGCGATCATGCTCATAAAGCCTGGAAACATGCCCAGAATCAGCCCTACGTTCATCATGCCCCGGCGGGCCGGGAAACGCAGGCGGCTGAAGGTATAGGCGATCATAAGCACCAGCATAGTGGATATAAGGCACGTACAGACGGCCACCAGCAGCGTATTCATGTACCAGCGAGGAAAACTGAAAAGCTCTGTTTCCGTAAAAAGGCGCACAAAGTTATTTGTGGTGTAACCCTTTGGCAGTATGTAAGGGGTATAGGCTCCCGGCTCGGCCCTGAAGGCTATGAGAAGAAGCCATACAATGGGAATCAGCCACAGGATGGATAATATCGATAGGATGAGGTAGATTGCGGCATTGGCAATGCTGCGGCGGGTTTTCAAACTGACGGTTCCGCTCATTGAAACTCCTCCTCCTTCTTAACCGATCCGGTAGCGTTGTAGACCATCAGCGAAAGCGTGGCGCTGATCAGAAAAACCAGGATTCCGATGGTGGAGGCCAAGGAATACTGCTGGTCGTTGACGGTGAGCTTATACAGCCATGTGACCAGCAAATCTGTCTTTCCTGCCTGGAAGTATTCGGTAGTCGCAGGCCCGCCTGCGGTGAGCAGGTATATCACGTTAAAGTTATTGATGTTTCCCACAAACTGGGTAATGAGGTATGGGGTCGTCACAAACAGCATATAGGGCAGTGTAATACGGGTAAAGCTTTTTACCGGGCCTGCGCCGTCAATCGCTGCGCTTTCATACAGGTCCCGGGGGATATTCATCAGAATACCGGTGGTAATCAGCATGGTATAGGGGATGCCAACCCACAAATTCACCACAATGACCGAAATACGGGCCAGCGTGGCATCCGTCAAAAAGGGGATAGACTGGGAAATAATTCCCCATTCCTTTAGAAGTGTGTTTACAGGACCCTGGTCGTGGAGGATTTGGCTCATAAGCATTAGGCTTACAAATTGGGGCACCGCAATGGTAATTACGAAAATGGTGCGCCACATTTTTTTGAACCGGATCCCTTTTTTGTTGATCATGATGGCTAGTATCATGCCAAATAAGTAGTTGGTAAAGGTGGCAAAAAACGCCCAGGTCAGCGTCCAGGAAAGAATTTTGCCAAAGGTAGCCGATTTCAAGGGATTTTGCCAGAAGATATCCCTAAAGTTTTGCAGCCCTACCCAGGTGAACGAGTTGCCGGGGGGTTGATGGTTTTTATCGAAGTTTGTAAAAGCAATCAGGACCATGAACACGATGGGCAATATGGTGAAAGCAGCAACCATAAGGCTGGGCGGAGTGATAAGGGTAGCATGGTAGCGCTCGTTGAAAAGGGATTTCAAGTCCTCATGAAAGCGGTTTAAACGCTTGCCTTGCTCCATGAGCTTTTGCGACTTGTACGCTGCTTTGAGATTGGAAATGTAAATAGCAAGGAACAGCAGCAAAAGAAAAATGCTTAATACGCTGTAGAGAAGAATAAGCATGGAATTGTCGCCCGGCACCCGGCGATAAATTTGCTGGGCTTCATCCCATACCCGGAGCATTACGTTTTCCCCTAGGGTGGTAATATGGCTAAGATATCTCCAGCCAAAAAAGATCAGATACAGCACCATGGCTGCCTGGGCCCCCAAATAGATGAGTCCTTTAATAATTTGCCCCCGGCTTAGGTTGCCAAAGCCCATCACCAGAAAGGATAACCGGGTAGGGGCATCGCCCTGCCGGAAGATTTCACCGATCAGCGCAAGCTTTTTTCCCTGAGTCTGGAAGAAGTTTCCGGCTTTTTTCATCCTGTCTGCCTCCTTTGGAAGGGGCTCCGCCCCTTAAACCCCGCTAAAGGGATAAATCCCTTTAGAATCCCTGTAATGGGGTAGAAAGAGAAGTGCGAATATAGGAATCAATGGTCTGGAAACCATAGTAAATAGAAAAGGGGTGCTGCCCTGCCCTCGAAAAAGGGCAGAGGAGCAGCACCCTCAAATCAATTTATTGTGCGGAGATCTGGGCGACCATTTCGTCAAGCAGTGTCTTTACGTCTTTGGTGTAGTCCTTGGCTTCCATGGTGGTGCCAAAGGCCTCTGCGGGCGTCCAGTAGCCGCCCAGCACGTCCTTTTGGCTGGTGGCATAGGCCGCTTGGGCAGCCAATGCGGCCAGGGCGATGTTTTCGCCAACCTTTTCGGAGGCGGCAGCATTGATGTTGGAGGGCCCCATGGCCCGCTTCTCAAAGCGGATGAGCTGGTTTTCTTCGTTGGTAAGGAATTCGGCCAAATCCATGGCATCGGCGGGGAATTGGGACATGGTGTTTACGCCCAGAAGTTTGAAGCCCGCAAAGGAACCCATCTGCGCCTGTTCTGCACCAAGGGTAAAGGTGGGCAGCTTTGTGGCGGCGTAGTTATCGCCCAGTTTGTCTTGGATGGCGGTGGCATTCCATGTGCCGGATACGCCCACTGCGATGGTGTCGCCCATGCCGCCGGTTAAAATGGCATCATCCCCGGTGAGGAAAGCACTGTGGGCGGTGAGAGCTTTGATGGCTTCCCCGGCCAATACGCCTTTTTCATTGTTGAAATCGCATACTTGCTTGCCGTTCTCATCAAGGCCCAGCTTGCCGCCGGCGCCCAGGAAGAAGGATGCAATATACCAGCCGTTGGACACATCCATGAAGAACTTCTTGCCGGCCTTTTCGCAGGCGGCCAGGATACCATCCAGCGTCTTGACGTCTTCTTCCGAGATAACAGACTTGTCATAGTACAGGAAGTAGCCGTTATCTGCCGTCATGGGATAGGCGTAAAGTACGTCGCCTACGGAAGCGGCTTCAATCGAGCCGGCCAGGTTGGCGGCCTTGATCGCATCCAGGTTCCGGGTTACTTCATACAAAGCGCCTGCATTCACCAAATCGTACAATTGGTCGTTGGCAAAGGAAAATACATCCGCGGCGGCGGCGGGATCTTCCAGATAGCGGGCTTTGGTATCGGGCTCGCCTACAACGCCCAAGGTGATTTCGTAGGTCTTGTCAGAATGGGCGGCCTTGAAGGCTTCAATCATTTCACCCAGCATAGCCTGGTCGTCCTGGGACCCCCATACCTTCAGGGTGACAGTTTCCGCCAACGCGGCGGTAGCAGAAAATACCATGATCAGAGCGAGACAAAGGGACAAAATTTTCTTCATAGCCATACTCTCCTTGCTTTTTTTATATCAACACGCCTCTACCGGCATGTCAACAACGGAACGTACAGACGCGCCTTCCTGGAGTTCGGTATCCAAAAGAATGTGCCGGGCACTCTCGTCATCCTCCAG
>JAEVYX010000110.1 GCA_023392515.1 Bacillota bacterium
TTACGTGGTATAGGTCCGTCAAGGAGACAGGAAATCTGTATGTCTCAAAGACTTACCCCGACAGTTTCGGCCGCGGCCTTACCGTCACGCTGGCCCAGCCAATTTGGGTGAACGGAAAATTGAACGGAGTCCTGGGCGTGGATCTCCTGATTGAAAGCATCAATAGTGAAATTTTAAATACACAATACGGTGCAGGCGGCTATGCGATACTATTGGATGGCGATGGTGACGTTATCTCGGCAAAAGGGCTGAGCAAGGAAGGCGATTCAAGCAGCTCATTTCTTGGAACCGGTTCTGAGGCTGCACTTTCCGCGATGAAGACCAAAGAGAGCGGCTATGTAGAAAGCAGAATCGGCCAGCAGGATGTCTATATCTTATACGCGCCTGTCCCAGTCACTGGCTGGAAGCTGGCAGTGGTCATGCC
Source organism: Bacillota bacterium (assembly GCA_023392515.1). Taxonomy (GTDB): domain Bacteria; phylum Bacillota; class Clostridia; order Christensenellales; family Aristaeellaceae; genus JAEVYX01. The sequence goes on from JAEVYX010000110.1 coordinate 425, forward strand.
GGTGGACGAGATGCTTAAGCCGGCGGAAGAAGCGGACCAGGCCATCCGGACAATAAGTGAAAATACGCTAAACGACATGGACCGCATCATCCGCCGTCTCAATCTTACGATGCTGGGTCTGTTTCTCATACTGGCCGCAGTTTTCGCCGCCGTTGTCCGGGGTGTGTGCGACCGCGTATCCCAGCCAATTCTGACTCTCTCAAGGGATGTCGAGAACATTGGCGACGGAAATCTCGACTACACCTCTGGCGTTCGCACTGGGGATGAAATTGAGCTGCTTAGCACACGCTTTGAGCTGATGACCGCCTCCCTTCGAACCTACATTGGAAACCTCACCCAAGTGACCGCCGAAAGGGAGCGTCTAGGTGCGGAGCTGGGCATCGCGACAAAAATCCAGGCAAGCATGCTGCCCTGCATCTTCCCCCCCTTCCCGGACCGGCCGGAGTTTGACATCTATGCGACAATGATCCCAGCCAAGGAGGTTGGCGGCGACTTCTACGACTTCTTCATGGTGGATGAAGACCACCTGATGGTGGTCATCGCAGACGTGTCGGGCAAGGGCATCCCCGCTGCTTTATTCATGATGACGTCTAAAACCCTCATCCGCACGCTGGCGCAGACCGGTATGACGCCCGCCGAAGTCCTCAACGAGGCCAATATGCGGCTCTGTGAAAACAACGAGGCTGGTATGTTCGTAACTGCCTGGATTGGCCTTCTGGAAATCTCTTCCGGTCGGTTCGTTTACGCCAACGCGGGCCATAACGCGCCACTTCTTCGCCGCAAGGGTGGAGAATTCGGGATGCTCAAATCCCGTCCCGGTTTTGTTTTGGCGGGCATGGAGGGTGTGCGCTACCAGCAATCGGAAATATCTCTCCTACCCGGTGATCTCCTCTACATGTATACCGATGGCGTCACTGAAGCAATCAACCCCGACGAGCAGCTTTATGGAGAGGTGCAGCTGCTGAGAACCCTCAATCAAGCGAGAACACTAGACCTCAAGGCACTTCTCAGCGGCGTAAAGGATGACATCGACCGCTTTGCGGACGGTACCGCACAATTCGATGACATCACCATGATGGCCTTGCGCGTGGACAGAAGGGGGAGGGTTTGCGTGAAACAACTGACCGTCGCGGCCAGGATCGATCAACTGGAAAACGTCTTGACTTTCATCGAAGAAGCGCTCTCTGGCAGGGATTATCCATCCAAGGCGCTGATGCAGCTTTCCCTCGCAGCGGAAGAAGTGTTCGTTAACATTGCACATTATGCCTACGGCGGCGAAGGCGGTGAAGTCGTCGTTTCCATCGACATTTCGGATGATCCGCCTCAGGCTGTGATGGTCTTTTCAGATGCCGGGAAGCCCCACAACCCGCTGAAAATTCCCGACCCGGACATAACACTATCCGCCGAAGAAAGGGAAATAGGCGGTTTGGGGATCTTCATGGTGAAAAAGAACGTGGACGAGACGCGTTACAAATACGAGAAAGGCCGAAATGTACTGACACTGACTAAAGGGCTTCGCTAATTTTGTTTGGGTTTTTTCTATCATGCTTTGCACAGAAAAAACCGCGGCAGATCTTCTTCCCCCGCGGTTTTCTGTTTCATTTTATCTTATATCAGTAATAATGCAGCGCACAACTCCGCCTGTTGTACAATTTCGACTTGCTTCGGGAATTCACCCCCCGACATGCAAAGAGCGATCTTGTATCCAGGCAATTCCTCATACAGCTTGCAGTGATAGCACTGCGTGTCATAGTCCTGGCGAACGTGCTTCAGCTCCCCGGCGAAGATCTCAAACCGCAGGGGGTCCAGCGAAAGGCCTGTCCCAATTCGCTTAATGAAGCTCTCCTTCAGCGTCCAAAGGCGGAAAAACTCCTCTGCGTTCACATGCTGCCCGTCCGGCATAACGCGGGACAGCTCCTGTCCCACGAAGCACCGCCGCGCCACGTCCGGCTCTGCAGATCCTACTTGCTCAATGTCCACACCTACTTCATCGCGCCCGATTGCGCAGGCCGCATATTCTCCGGAATGTGTCAGGCCAATCGCCGGAGCGCCCTGTTCTGCCAGGAAGGGTTTGCCGTACTCGCCCAAGCGAATTTGAGGCGGCATCCTCAGTCCCGGCACTTCGCGCAGAAGCGCGAAGTTTAAAAGCAGCCCAGCCCCCAGCGACAGCACCCTGTCCTTTGCAAAGCGAAAAGACAAAGCTTTTGCGCGCCTGTCTTTGCCCACACAATTGAGAAGGCTCATAAAATTGCGCTCCTCATAAAGCCATTGCACATTCAGCACATACAGCTTCATGGTCATATCAGGCCATTTCCAATGTCTTGATCCAAGCAAACTCTTTGCAGCATCTCGCTTCCCAAACATTTGTCGAAGCAGAATAGAAGCATCATTTCGCCATCTTTCTCATTATTTACTTATGAAAATACAAGTCCCATTATTATAGCTGATTTCTTCCAGCTGCTCAATCACATTGAGAGCATTCGAATATACAGCGTGCATGGGTGCGCTCGGAGACCAATGTCACAGCATACTGATTTCAGCTGCAAGTTCCAGTGTAATGTATTGTTTTTTGCCTCCTGGCCCTTACTTTGCAAATATGATATTTGATATTTTCTTCACTTTCCTTGTCCAGCATAGGCAGTCAAATATTTATTTCATTAGGACTTTTGAGGGATTTCTATTGCTTTTTGCACCAATTGGGCTGTGCTGTTAAAATTTCTCCGCCCAGACGAGATAAAAACCTTGAGAACATTTCGCTTTCAAGGCTTCTTGCTATTCGCAATATATCTATTTTCACATATATGGCTTCGTCAAGTTTGAGGCAACTTTTCTAAAATCAAATCTGCCGGCTATGCCTTTAATGATCCATTATTCTATGTGATTACAGCGTCTCCGGGTCGATAATCCCGGCAATGGTTAAATCGCTGGGTGGTGGTGCTTCCTTGCTCAACATCAGGGCTGCTTCTGCGCGCCCGATCATGTAGACCGTATCTCCAATACCCGCCTGACGAGTTCCGTCACAAGCAATCACCAGCCCTTTTTCAGCACCATTCACCATCTGACGTACCACCATCAGCTTAATGCCCTCCAGCGTCGGCGTTTTCATCGTACACACCACAGTGCCTACCACTCGCCCAATGTTCATGGCGCCGCCTCCTTACCCATGGCATCGCGTCGTTTTCCCTTGACAGGTAAACGAATCGATCACCCCGCAAATGGTTACGCTCGCAATCAGCGTCTTATCGTCCATAACCATCTGTGCTGCACCGCCATCGTTGTTCACAAGCACGATATCGCCGACGCCAGCATTGGCCGCATCCAACGCCACCATTTCCTCTCCATCCTCATTCAGGTTCAGGTCCAGATGACGCACCTGAAGGAGCTTCATGCCTCTGTACTTTTCGTACTTTACGGTGGATACCACCGTGCCCGTTACACGTGCAAGCTTCATAGGTTGTTCTCCGCTTTGAACTTGTCGTATTTGCGCATGCCCAGCACGTCCACATAATCCACAATACCTACAATAGTGCTGTCTATGGGCTTACCGGTGGTCAAGTCTGTCTGGCGTGAGGAACTGCCGCCCGCCCACATTACTATTTCACCTTCGCCCGCGCCTACGGTATCCACAGTGACGAATGGCGCACCTTTTTCCTGCATGGTATCCATATCGATGGGCACGGCCACCAGCAGCTTCAAGCCTTCCAGCCGCTCGGATTTGCGGGTGCTCACGATGGAACCGATCACTCTTGCCAATTGCATGCGTCCGTCTCCTTTGCCTTATCGTAGGTCCGCACACCATGGATGTCAATGGAATCGAGTATTCCGTATATCGTATAGTCCGACGCCATTTTTTTCGAGGTATCCGATTGGCGAGCAGAACTGCCGTAGGCACAAAATACCAAATCACCTGGACCTGCGCCTACATCGTCCACGCAGATCACATAATCATCCTTCATTTTCAGGGTATTAAGCTCCACAGGTTGAACAATTAGAAGCTTCGCGCCGTTCAGGGCCGAAACCTTATTGGTGCTGACTACATTTCCCGTAACGCGGCCTACGAGCATCATCATCCCTCCTGGGAAATATTTAAAGTACAGTTCAATAGAAAGGCCGCTCACATCGCTATTTCTCCGGTTTGGGCATGGTACTGCCCCGCACCACTAACCGCCCAGCCAGCTGCATATGCATGCTTGGCCAATTGGGGTACTTAATACGCTTGCGCAGCGTATCCACCGCAAGCGTGCCGAGCGCTGTGCGGGAGATGCGCATGGTGGTGAGCGCAGGCATGGTCATGGCGCTGAAAGGAATATCATCCACACCGATAATGGAAATTTCCTCCGGAATGCTGTAGCCCGCTTCGCGGATAGCCTTCATTACGCCTATTGCGACGGTATCATTATCCGCAACGCACGCGCCGTGGGGCTTGTATTCGCCCTCCTCCAACATCCGTTTCATATCCTTATATGCGCCGTTAAATGTCGGCATAACGTTGATGGGCTTAGGAATGGGCAGCCCCATTCTCTCCATCTCGCGCCTATAACCCTGGTATCGTTCCTGGCAGTTGCTGATGGGAAGGTTGAAGCGAAAATAACCGATATCCCGATATCCAAGACCGTAAAGGTAGCGTACCGCCTCGGCACTGATTGCCTCGTTGTCCATCACCACGCTGTCGACATGCATATCGCGCATGCTGTTGTCCAGCACCACGGTTGGCACAGTCAAAAGATCCAACAGCTTATAATCACTCTCACTGAGCTCTGTGCCCATCATGATTATGCCATCCGGAGGTGTGGCCATTACTTCTTTCAGCGTTTCTGCTGCTGTTGCTACTTCACAATTAACCATTGCAAGGTCGTAACCGAAGCGGCGGGACTCGCTCTCAATCTGGTCAATAATTGATGCGACAAATCCTTGGTTTTCCTCAATTGCGATACCGTGGGTACGAAATTTGATCACGCAAAGGCGAAATCGCTTTGGCTTGCTGGTATGCCTTTGACCGGGAACAACATAATTGTGTTCCTCAATCACCGCTTGCACCCGCTGCCTGGTCTCATCGCTGACCCCTTTTTTATTGTTGATGACCAGCGAAACCGCTGCCGAAGAAACCCCTGCTAATTTGGCAATTTCCCTGATCGTCATAACGGTATCCGTCCTATCTTATCATGGTTTGAGAGAACCCTTCCATCAGCAGCGCTGCCACGGCTGCACCAGGATCGAGGTATTCCCGTGATTGCTCTCCACGGATTGCCATACGGCCATGCTTTGCAAGCATCCCCTTGGTAGCAAGAAAAGCGTCGTTGGCAGCCTTGGCTGCCAACTGTGCGGCGATTGTCATATCATCCGCGTTGTTTTCTAATGCCTTGACCGCCGGATACAGCCCATCCAGAAAGGTTTTTTCGCCCAGTTGTGCCTTCCCGCGGCTTTGAACGCCATCAAAATAGGCCTGAAAAAACCTGAGCCAAAAAATGCCCTCTTTACTTTCGATACCCTTTAGCTCTTTTCCTGCATTCATTAGGCCACTAGCCATTAATGTTCCCATAGTGGAGGGTACGGCTGAACCCATTGCCTTACCTGCTTGATAAGCAAGTTTGCCAACATCAGTTTCAGGGTTGTCCTTCACAGCCTCATACGCCGCACGAAAACCGCCCGCCATAGTAAGGCCCAGGTCGCTGTCCCCCACCGCGCCATCCAGGTCAATCAGGCGCTGCTTATTGGCCGCCATCAGTTCAGCCCAAACTCTGAGCAATTCCTTTAATTCTGCCATGGAGAGCCCTCCTCAATATGCGAACTGCTTAAAGAATGGCGTATTTGCCGGCGCAGAGAGGTATTTTTTCAGCTCACTGTCCATTTTCAGTAGCGAAATCGAAGCGCCCGCCATTTCCATGGAAGTAGCAAATTCTCCAACATATGCGTGGAACATCTTGATGCCTCGCGCCGCAAGCGTCTCGCTTACGCGGCGGAACATCACATACTGTTCTTCCAAAGGTGTAGCGCCCAGGCCGTTGATGAGCACAGCCACCTCATCTCCCTCATTATAGGGCAGGTCGCCTAAAACAGGAGCAAGCATCTCATCCACAATATCATCAGCTGGCTGGAGCTTGCCGCGGCGAACACCCGGTTCACCATGGATACCCATGCCGATCTCCATTTCATCTTCAGCGATTGCGAAGCTCGGACGGCCCACCCGCGGCACGGTGCAGCTGGATAGGGCTACGCCCATGGTGCGTACGTTTGCACACACCTTGTCCGCCACGCGCTTCACCTCATCAAGATCCAGTCCGGCAGTTGCCGCTGCACCCGCACACTTGAATACAAAGAAAATACCAGCGACGCCGCGGCGCTTGTTGGGTTCACCCGGAGCGGCGGCAGGTCCGGCGACATCCTCGCCAGCAACGCAGCTCAAGACGCGAATATTCTCCTCGAAATCCGCCATTTCCGCTGCACTGTCAAAATTGAAAATATCGCCGTTATAGTTGCCATAGATATAGAGAACGCCTTTGCCTTGATCGATATGTTTGGTAACAGCCAGCATTTGATCGGCACTGGGAGATTGGAATACATCGCCAATGGCGCAGCCATCAAGCATGCCTTCGCCAACGTAACCAAGAAACAGCGGAAGGTGTCCGGAACCGCCGCCGGTCGCCAGACCTACCTTGCCCTCGTGGGTGCGAGCATTCACCAGACAATGGAGATCATCATTTACATAGCTGAGTTCACCGGGATGGGCAGCATAGATACCCTCCAGCATTTCGGGGATGAACCGTTCCGCAGAGTTAATGATCTTTTTCATTGCAATGTTCCTTTCTCCAGGTGTTCTGCCGCACCTTCGTACAATGCTCCAAGGCCCGCAAAGCCATTGGAGCATTGTATAACAGCAGTTTAAAAACTATATGCCGGACTGGTGCCAAACTTTTCGCTAACAACGTAAAGGCTGCAAGGAGATTGATTCTAAGGCCAAGAATCATTAGCCGCAGCCTTCTCCGCACATCCTTTACACATGGAAACGCCAGTAAATTAAAGTACGCCTTTTTTCAGGATAATGCACGCATAAAGCGAACGCTCGCCGGTAGCTACGCAGGCATATGCCTTACGCGAGCGCTCATAGAACGCGAAACGCTCAATCTGACCTATCTTCGTGCCAGGCTGGTGCTTTTCCACAACCGCCTGAAAGTTCTTCCAGATGGGCGGATCACCATCCACAGTTCCCGGAACCACTTGCATGAGTGTTACCGGCGCATCCACAAAGGTATCCAGTGGAAACAGGCTCAGGATGGCATCCAAAAGTTCAATTCCCCCATGCCCATCCTCACGAACGCAGCGCTGACCCATGCTCTGTGCAGGAAAGTTCGCATCGCCGATCACCAGTTCATCACCATGGCCCATTTCCGCCAATATTTTGATTAGCTCCGGCGACAACAAGGGAGAGATGCCTTTAAGCATAGGATTTTCCTCCTTACAGCTTGGGCAGAATCATTTCCACATCATCATGGGGACGCGGAATCACATGTACGCTAACCAGTTCGCCAACGCGTTTGGCCGCCGCTCCACCAGCCTCCACAGACGCTTTGACCGCGCCCACATCGCCGCGCACCATTACGGTCACCAGGCCGCCGCCTACATGAACCTTGCCGATGAGATGAACGTTAGCTGCCTTGACCATTGCGTCTGCCGCTTCGATAGAACCGACGAGACCTTTCGTTTCGACCATACCGAGTGCTTGCTTTTCCATGGTAAGTTCTCCTTTCGAGGCGGGTTACGCCTTGGTGGTATTGGGGGCAGCCGTCACGGCGGCTTCTTCCTTGGTGCCAGGCAGCACAGCTTCTACATCACTGTGCGGACGGGGAATAACATGTACACTGATTAATTCGCCAATGCGTTTGGCAGCGGTACCGCCGGCTTCAACAGCCGCCTTTACTGCACCCACATCGCCGCGCACCATCACAGTTACCAATCCGCCGCCTACATGTTCCTTGCCGATCATGTGGACATTGGCTGCCTTGACCATTGCGTCTGCCGCTTCAATAGCGCCCACCAAACCGCGAGTTTCAATCATACCCAAAGCTTCCTGCATAATAAACACTCCTAACTATTTCATAATTAAAGTAACGCTTTGACCATATCCATATGGGGCGATGGGATTACGACGCTGGAGTTGATTACCCCTTTGGACCCTTCGCTGGCTTCAATCGCTTTGGATGCGGCTTCCACACTGGCTACCTCGCCTGTAAACACCAGAAAGGATTTTCCGCCCATGCCGCGCCCGAGCCGAACTTCTATCAATTCAACCTCAGCAGCTTTTACTGCCGTATCGGCGGCGCTGATCGTACTGGCGAGTGAAAATGTCTCAATAACGCCAACCGCCTGTGCTTTATCCACCGTTGGCGCGCCTGCCATCGCCACAATCACACGTTCATCCACATTGGGGATTATCAAGCTGTCCACCAGTGCAAAACTGGCGCTTTGCACCCCAGCTGATACCGAAGCCTTAACCGCCGCAACCTCGCCGCTTACAATCACGATGTACTTACCAGCGCAGACTGTTTGAGCAGTAACAAGATTGACTGCAGCAGTTTTTACCATTGCATCCCCCGCAAGTACCCCTAAAGGGATGCTGTTTGATTCAACCATACCAATTGCTGTCATGGCTATTCTCCCTCGCTTATTCGCCCGTCAGGGTGATCGTCTGATCATCTACCCCTGTTACCGTGCCGCTGATGGATGCATGCAGCGCAGCGCCCAGAGAATTGTCCGGGATACGGGCGATCAGTTGGCCTTTCACAACTTTATCACCGACCTTCACAACTGGCTCTGAAGCCTTTCCTACGTGCTGCCGAAGCTTCATTTGAACGCGCTTTGGCACAACGGTCTTGTTACTCAGGGGAGCAGGCCGGTCGAATGCAGCGAGATTCATGCGCGCAATCAGCCTTTTCACCGGAACCGCCTTCAGCGCAATCCACGGTTCCGGGATGATCTCCGTCTCTGGCGTGTGGCGTATTCCCGCCTTCCCAAGCTCAAGCTTGAGCGTTGCCATCACTTCGGAGGGGGTGAGACCCATTTCACAGGCGAAGTTTGTACAAAGCCCACAGCTGGAACAGGCAAGCACGCCTGCTGCATTTCCCAGCAGCTTCCCATTGCCCGAGGCGATGGCGCGCATTGCTTTGTGCGGTTCTACCGGCAATCCCATAGCGTGCCTGGGGCAAAGCTGCGTGCATCGGTTGCACTGACAGCAGATGGACCTTGCAAGCCGCGCCTGCTGCTCCATGCTAAGCATGCGCCGAAGAATCTGGCGATGGGAGCGTTTGAGTATAAGCAATCCGCCGGTTGTTTTGGTAACAGGCTCATCCCAGTTTTCAGCCATGCTGCCCATGCACGGCCCGCCAACGATGAGGGCATATTCCCGCTCGTCCCCGGCAAAACCACTTAAGGCGATTACCTCACGCAAGCTTACGCCAATGGGAACAGTTACGGTCATCGGTTCGGGCACGTCACCGCAGAGGGTCACGCTTTTATCGGTTACGGGCTTACCATCCATCGCATCCGCAATGTTCAAGGCAGTGCCGATGTTAACCACTACGCAGCCTATATCAATGGGAAGCTTGCCGGTGGGTACCACCTTCCCCGTTACTTCATAGATCACGGACTTTTCATCACCGGAAGGGTAGTAGCTCTCCATCAGGTGAAGGCTCAATTTCGGCTTTCCTGAAATCGCGCGGCGGAGTGCCGCAACGGCTCCTTCATAATGCTCCTTGGTGGCAATTACACCCTGCTGGGCATGTGCTGCCTCCATCGCCAATTCCAGACCGCGTATAACCCTTTCGGCCTGAAACTGCATCGCCAGCTGATCGACCCGGAGCAGCGGCTCGCATTCAGCGCCATTGAGAATTACACGCTCGGCGCTGACCGCAAGCTTTACATGGGTGGGAAATCCCGCACCACCCGCGCCGACAACGCCCGCGTTGCGGATGGCTTCAATCACATCCATAGCCTATCTCCTTAACTGATGCGGAAATCGCCGTAAAGCACACAGCGGCGCATACGTGTAAATGTCCTTGCGCTTGTAACGCCTTCGCCAGTCGGCGTAGCAATGGTCATGGTGGTATAACCCTCGCCCCCAAAACCCAGGCCTGAATAGCTTGGGGCGTTCTTTACAAAAATGGTGGTGTTCATCTTGCGCGCAGCATTGGACATGTTGTGTACGTTCGTTGAGTGGATCATTGCAGAATGCTTGCAGCCTTGCTCCGCACGAAACGCCTCCTTTATTGCCTCCTCTATGCCGCTCACTCGAACGATGGCAAGCACAGGCATTAGCATTTCCGTCATCACAAAGGGATGATTGCGATCCACTTCGGCAATCACGAGCCTTGGATTTCCGGTATAGTTCACGCCAGCATCACGCAGGATTACTGCCGCATCACGGCCTACATATTTTCGGTTGATTACATGTTTTCCGCCCTTGGGGATCAATACGGTCTTGACGATCTTGTCAATATCCTCACCGGAAACACGGAAAGCGCCGTTTCGTTCCATGGCGGCCATCAGGCGATCGGCCACATTGCCAAACACGAATACCTCTTTTTCAGCAATGCAAAGTACATTATTGTCAAAGCTTGCACCGTCAACAATGTCCTTGCCGGCCTTTTCGATATCGGCGGTATCATCTACAATTACCGGCGGATTGCCCGGTCCAGCAGCGATAACTTTTTTGCCGGTCTTCATGGCAACGGCTACGACCGCTTCACCGCCGGTAATGGAAAGCAATGGGATATCCGGATGGGTCATAAGCGCTTGCCCGCTTTCCAGCGTCGGTTCCTTCACCGTTGTGATGAGCGTTTCCGGCCCTCCTGCCTTGATGATGGCTTCCACCATAATCCGCATGGCCTCCTGCGATGCGCGCTTGGCTGCAGGATGCGGATTAAACACGACGGAATTGCCCGCTGCGATCATGCTGAGGGAGTTATTGATAACGGTTGATGTCGGGTTGGTGGAGGGCGTAATGGAGCCAATAACGCCAAACGGCGCCTGCTCAATCAGCATCATGCCATTGTCGCCGGTTTTGCAGTAGGTGGAGAGCTCCTCTATGCCTGGTGTACGCCGCGCCACAAGCAGATTCTTCTGGATTTTATCCGCAACGTGACCGTAGCCGGTTTCCTCGTTAGCCAGCTTGGCCAGGTATTCCGCATTTTCTATGGCGGCCTTGCGCATTGCCTCAATCAGTTCGCCGCGTTTTTCCAATGTGGATTCCGCTAGTTTTTCCTGTGCGAGTTTCGCGTTTTGCACAGCTTCCTCAACAGTGTCGCAGAGCCAGCGGCTGGTACAGTCTGTTTTCGGAGTGGGAGCGGGATTCTGCGGGGACGATTTGAGCGCACCGGATAGACTGCGCACGATCTCGTCTGTAATCTGCCGGATGTCCTGTTCAGTCAATGCCATAACCTCAGACTCCTTATGAAAGTTCGATCAGCTCTATACCTCGCGCGGACGCCGCATCCCGCGCAAGCGGTGTAATAATCGCATCCTTACCATGGCGAATAAGCTTATGCCCGCCGCGCGCAGCGGCCAGTACATCATCCTCACTGATGAAACAGTGCGGCTCCAGAGAAAGGTCCAGCATGGTAGTCTTGATTTCCGGCGGCTTAATTGGAGCGTAGGTGTGAATGGCTGGAGTTGACTGCGCCCCATTGGGAATATAGGTTTTGATTGCAGGATCAGCAGCGGTCCGAATGGGTGAAGGCACTGCTGCGGGCTTTACAGCACGCGGCGCACACAGAATACGGCACAGTTGTCCATCCGCTACGCAGCAGGCATTGGCTTCATCCTTGTCGATATGCGCTTCCAGGCTGTGTGCATCTCCGCAGCGAACCACCATGTTGTTTAATATCGTTTCCCGTTCGCCTTCCACCTGAAGGGCGACCACGTTTCCATCTTTGAGCCCGAAGCCCTCGGCTTCGGCTGGGGACATATGCAGGTGGCGAGCCGCTACGATGATGCCGTGGTCGATCGTGATGCGCCTGTCGCCGTTTGACAGCGTACAGCCGGGCGTACCGGCCGTTTCACCGGACATGCGAAGCACCGGCTTTATCCCAAGCTTATAACAATCCGTATAACTCAGTTCGATCTGTGTTTCTTTGCGTGCAGGGCCAACGACGCGGAGCGAAATCCTGCCCTTTTCACACTCCATGGTCACGGTTTCATTGCAGGCAAACTGGCCAGGCTGTACAAGATCACGCATTTTGGTCAATTGATAACCCGTGCCGAACAGCCTTTCCACATCCACCTGGCTCAGATGCACATGACGGTTGGAGGACGAAACCGGCACGAAACGTTCGCCCGTTTTTGCCAACTCCGTAAGCACAATGCGGAGCACCACATCTTGCAGCTTCTTCTCGTCCATGTTATTTCTTCTGCGCTTCCTGCTTCTTGCGGAAGATTTCCTTCAGGCTTTCTGTATAGGGCGGACGTGCAATGCCATACTCGGTTATGATTGCAGTAATCAGTTCGTTGTCTGCAAAATCGAAGGCAGGGTTATACACATTGACGCCTACAGGAGCCATGCGCTTTTTATACCACATTTCCGTGACTTCTTCTGCAGGACGCTGTTCTATGGTGATATCCTCACCGCAGGCGATGCTCATATCAATGGTGGAAGTCGGACCGCATACATAAAAGGGAATGCCATAGTATTTGGCCAGGATCGCTACGCCGGAGGTGCCGATTTTGTTACAGGCATCGCCATTTGCGGCCACACGGTCGCACCCAACGAATACAGCTTGCACCCAACCGTTTTTCATAACCTGCGAGGCCATGTTATCACAGATAACGGTGGTATCCACACCGTCAGCAAAAAGTTCAAAAGCGGAAAGACGTGCGCCTTGTAGCAAGGGGCGGGTTTCGTCGGTAAAGACCTTGAAGTTCATGCCACGTTCCCGGCCCAGGTGGATTGGGGCTAGTGCCGTACCATATTTGGATGTTGCCAGCTGGCCTGCGTTACAGTGGGTCAGAATACCGTAACCATCTTTTATAAGGCTCAGGCCGTACTCACCAATCTGGCGGCACATCCACACATCCTCATCCTTGATGGCAACGCTTTCCATGTGCAAAAGCTCTTTGATCTGGGTGACGGTCTTATCCTTGTTATCAAGCACGACCTTCTCCATTCGGTTTAGCGCCCAGGAAAGGTTCACGGCGGTGGGACGGGCAGAGTCAAGGTACTCCTTGGCGGCTTTGAATTGCCTGTAGAACGCGTCATATGCAGACTCCTGAATCTGCTTGGCGGCAAGGTAAATGCCGAATGCGGCGGCAACACCGATAGCCGGAGCACCGCGGACCTTGAGCAGATAGATGGCATCCCAGATATCCTTTTGCTCGGTGAGATTCAAAATTTCAACCTCATAAGGCAACTTGGTCTGATCAATAATAACCAGTGCGCTTTTCTTGTCGTCCAGTTCGATGGTTTCATAGCTCATAATATTTTTTTCCGGCATGATCATCACCCTCTACGCAAATTTTCAGCCAATACGTTAACCGCTTCGGCATTTTCACCGGGCTTTTTCTGTGGCGTTTTTCACGGCCGAAACGAAATCCTCTCCCCGTTGGAAGGACGTGCGGTTCATGATGTAGTCCTTCGCGCACAGGATGTTCAGCCGTTCGGCATACGCACGCTTTTCCGCGTCCGTAATGGTGGTTACGTCCTTCACCTGTGCCATGCCCACCGTGCGGCGGATAAGCTCTGTGCCGGCATATGCAGCGGTATCAGCCATAATAGCGGACAGGTACCACTCCTTGAAGCCTGGCGTTTTGGCCATGCGATCGGTCACGCACTCATCAAAGGTCGTAAGGAACTTCTCACAAAAGAGGTTGAGGCTGTCGATGATGGTTTGAAGTGTCCACTCGCAAAAATCGGTCTTGCCGGCAGCCATGCCGTTATCGTAGGCAAAAATCAGATTGGCGATCACGTTGCCGATATCGTAGCCCATGGGGCCATAGAAGGCAAACTCGGGGTCGAATACCCGGGTGCTGTCCTGCTTGACGAAGATGGAACCGGTGTGCAGATCACCGTGGATCAGTGCCTGCGCGTTATTCATAAAGTCGAACTTGATCTTGGCAATTTCCAGGTGCAGCTTTTTATCATCGTAGAGCTCACGCTTTACGAACTCAGCGTTTTGAGGAAATACAATGTTACGGTGATTGCAATCGTTATACGGCTCGGTAAGTACCAGATCCTCGGTGATTTCGCACAATTCGGGGTTAATGAAGCGCTTGACCATATCTTTCTTGGCCTTGTGCTCCATTGCAACGTCAGTGGTCTTGAGAAGTGTATTGACCATGTAGGTCGCGATATCCTCCGCAAAGCGCGGGAAGGTTTCATGACGCATGAGCGCGTAGCGCATAAGAGCGTAGTCGGAGAGGTCTTCCATCACGCAAGCACTCATGATCGTGTCATACCCGAAAATCTGCGGCACCAAGCCTGGCGCATACTTCCACTGAATTTGCAGAATTTCACTCTCAATCCGGTTGCGGTCTGTTGAGATTTTCATATCGGCGGAGATGCGAAGCGCTACGCCCGCCTGCTTCACGATCACGCTCTTTCCGCTCTTCTCATCCACTACACGGAAAACGTAATTCAAGTTGCCATCGCCGATTTCCTTTGCGGAAAGGTCAGCATCCTTGGGCATATACCCCTTTTCCTTTACGTACTCCAGCACGTCGGGGGTTTTCATCAGGAAATAGGTATCAAAGCGGGACATGGTCAAAACATCCTTTCTTATAGAGAATAACAATAGAACCTCATCATTGCAGAAATCGAATGCTACCGGAATTCGAGATTGCGCAAATCAAGCGGGTCGATCTCGTTCAGCTTTCGAAGTTCCTCCTCCGTGGGCAGCGATGTCTTCTCAAGCGCAATATAGCGGATGGGAAAAGCAGTATTTTCCGCAACCTCCTCAATACTGGAGGTGGGGTGAACACTTTTAAGTATCATTTCGCCACTGTGCATGGTAAATACGCAAAATGGAGTCACAATATCACTTACATTGCCCCGGGCTGTAACGAAATCCAGCTTGCTTGCAAAGGTGCGCTTATCATGTTTCGTACGCCAAATAATAGCTCTCTTTGCGGTCGGAATAAGCACAGCGCTGCCCGCGCCGCCCGGCAGGCGAACCTTCGGCTTATGATAATCACCGATGACCGAGGCATTTACTCCGCCGGAATTATCAAACTGAACCCCGCTTAAAAATGCCACATCCAACCCACCCCGCATACTCAGGTCGAATACTTCCTGCAGGGGAAATTTCGCAGACGCCGATCCCCACAGTTCATCCCCAGCGCTGGTAAAGCTTTGCAGGCGGGGCTTTAATGGGTCTACGCCGCCGGGTATGTTCAGATGCACGGCGTTTGGCGCATGGGTGGCTTTGGCAAGCAGTACAGCGACTAAAGGCATATGGGAGCTGACGCCGTGAAATACCGTTTCGCCATCGTGAATAAGGCGTGCCATACTGACTGTCATAATATCGCAGGGTCTGAGCATGTCACGGCCTCCTTTGCAGCCAGGCTTCCAATTCTCCGGTGCCGCCAAGGTTCAGGAAGGAACGAATATCCTCATTCTTTACACCATAGCAGCCGCAGCAGGCACCGGGAGAAGCACCCCGCGGAGCATGCACAACAGCGCTCACCAGAAAATGCGGAATGCATGCCTTGACTTCCGATCTTGTGAAATACTCTTCCCCCACAATTCGCTCGGCGGTCACAATAACCGTCTTCGAAGCACGGGTCAGCAGCACATCATCGTACTCCGGACCCTCAATAAGGGCGTTGCCGCGTTTGTCGGCAAGCTGTGCATGCACAATGCTCACATCCGGTCGGATAGCTTTCACAGCATTAAGCGTTTCACCGGTAAAAGGGTCTGTCACTGCAGCAAAATAGTCATTCACCGCAACCAAGTCGCTGACTTTCAGCCCGCGCACCGGCATGAAAGGGATGCCATAGCTTGCAGCCCGTAGCGCACTGATGACCGTGTAACAGGCGTGCTCATTCGCCTTGACCGCACCCTCCTGAACCGCCCTTCGATAGTGCTGGCACAGGGAATATTCTGTCTCGTAGCTGATGAAGCCCGCATCCACGCTTGCGGCGCATCCGGCAAAACAAAGCAGATCGATATCCATACCTCCCGCTGTTTTCACCAGGCGGAGACCGCGCTTCTTTTGGCGCGCCATTTCCATAGCCGCCGCCATCGGCGCACGGTTGAGGGTATTACCGCCCATGCCCAGCAAGGCCCCGTCCGGGATTAAGCGTATTGCCTGGGTCAGATCGGTCAGCTTGCTCATGGAGATACCTCATTTTCCGCAGAAGCTTCCATTGCTTTTCCAGTTCCCCAGGAAATTACTTGGCGGCGTTAGCCGCAATGTTCACCGCATCCCACACAGTGGCAAAGGGCGGTGCATACGCCAAATCAACCATGCCCAATTCCGATGTGGACATGCCTGCATGGATGGCAGTGGCGAATATGTCACATCGCAAAACCGCGCCTTTCAAACCCGCAATGTTCGCGCCAAGCAGCCGGAGGGTTCGCTTCTCATACAAAAGTTTTACGGTAAGTTTCGTTGGGTCGGGATAGTATGCCGGATGATCGCTGGCGGTTACAAGCTTTATTCCGTAATTGATGCCCTTGCGTTTGGCATCCGCCTCTCTAAGCCCTGTGCGCGCCATTTCAAGATCGCACACCTTGATGGCGGCCGTACCCAACGCACCCTCGAACGTCTCGTGGGCACCGGCCATGTTTGCCCCGGCAATACGGCCGCATTTGTTTGCAACAGTGCCCAACGGCAGAAAGTAGTTCTCCTGCGCGACCCGATGCCAGCAAACCGCACAATCTCCCGCCGAAAATACGTCTGGCAGGCTCGTGCGCTGTTCACGGTCAACAATCAATGCACCGTTTCTTGCCATGCCAATTCCGGTATCCTTCAGGAAATCTGTCGCAGGTACCACGCCAACTGCGACAAGCACCACGTCCGCGCGGTATTCTCCGTGATCGGTATGCACCAGCCGGTAATCCGTTTCCTCGGTAAATGAGGTGACGCGTTCCTTCAGTTTCAGAACCACGCCTTTCCGTTCCAGTTCCTGCGCGGCCAATTCTGAAAACTCCGGTTCAAATGAAGTTAGCAGCCGCTCGGCGGCCTCAACGATCGTTACTTTCTTGCCAAGGTGGAGCATCGCCTCAGACATTTCTACGCCGATATATCCGCCGCCTACGATCACCACATCATTTACACCCTGCAAGCGGGCAATTTTCTCAAACAAGAGACCATCTTCCATGGTTTTGATATAGAACACGGAGGGAAGATTCGCGCCTTCAACCTTGGGCATTACACTATCACAACCCACGGCGACCATCAGCACATCATATTGATCGGTAAATACTTCTCCCGTGTCGTGGTTTTTGATCTCCACGCGCTTGTTTGCGGCGTCCACGCGGACCGCCTCGTGGCGCAGCCAGGTACGGATCCCCATCTCATCATATTTTTCGCGGGTGCGGGCGATCAGCTTACCCGCGTCGCTGTTGAACCCGCCTATAAAATACGGAAGGCCACATGCGCCATATGATAGGAAGTTACCCCGCTCATAAACAGTAATTTCCGCCTGCGGCATCTCCCGCTTGAGTTTAGATGCAGCACTCATTCCGGCGGCAACACCGCCTAACACTATTGCTCTCATCACTCTACCCCGCAAGGTCGGCGGCGGAGGCCGCCCGTATCTTTGCGATCCTCTAAGCCAGCATTTGAAAAGGTTTCACTCCGCCATCGCACCGCTGCAAGGCGGTTTCAAGGAATCAGACTACCGGTTCAGGTTTTTAAGGCGTTCGAGCACGGCCTGGGTGATTGCCTGCACGTCCAGATCGCTTTGCTCCTGATTGCCCACACAACTACAGTTCTGGCCCAAAAGCGGCGCAGATCCAACCGGTGAGTGGCCGGAAATGACATCCTGCGTGTTGGTCGGGCGCGCAGAACAGGGCGGAATACCACCAGAGGTGATGCCAAGCTTTTTGCGTATTTCAATCAGTTCGTTTACCTGTTCACAACTTAACACATTCGCTTTGCCGATGATATTGCCGGTATACATGATCACCATTGCGTAGTGTTCTGTGGATTCCAGCCTGTACCAAGCCTCCATCAGCGAACCGCCCCACGCAACCGCGCCGTGGTTTGCCAGCAAAAGTGCGTTATAATCTCGTGCATATGGGGCGATGGAATCAGGAATGCCCTGGGAACCCGGCGCCTCATAATGGACACATGGTACAGTGCCCAGGTTTACAAGCGCTTCCGGATAAATCGCCTTGTCCAAGCCAATTCCGGCAATAGCGAAGGAAGTGCTGATGGGCGGATGGGCATGGCACACACCCATCGCGCTAGGATTTTCATTATAAATACGAAGGTGCATTTTGACTTCGCTGGATGGACCGCGCTCTCCTTGGGAAAGCACTGTGCCGTCCAGGCGCATCTTTACCATCTGATCCTCGCTCATAAAGCCCTTGGATACACCTGTCGGCGTCGTCCAGATGATATCATCAGCCACCTTACAGCTGATATTGCCATCGTTTGCGGCAACGAAATTTTTTGCATACATACGCTTGCCGATTTCTACAATCAGCTTTTTTGCTTCACTGTCCGTAGGATATGTGCGGATGTCTGGCATGCTTTTCACCTACGCATTTTCGATTATTTGTACAAGCACAGCGGGTTGTTTAGTTTTGTTTAGCATTATCATGTTTATCTCTTTACCTGCTCATTATAGTTGTATGACGGTATGTTGTCAACACTATCTTTCAAAATGTGCATACACATATCAGATGAATTATCTACATTATTATGCGATTAATCGTGAATTATGATTGCTTTTATGAATATCAATAACTTATCAAGAATAAATTTTCTTACTAAATTTGCTGAAATTCTACTTGCCAACATACAAGAAAGATGCTATACTGACACCAATAAGGGGCGAGCGTTCATTGAAGCCCTGAATAATTTCATAGGAGGTTTACCATGAAAAAGTTTGTATCTCTGGTACTCGCGCTTCTGATGGTATTTGCACTGTGCACCACTTCCTTGGCCGAGACAGCCAATCCCGTCGCCGGCAAGAAAGTCGCCTACATCATGCAGCTGACATCCGCCACCATCTTCCAAATGTGGAAGGATTCCTGCGCAGACTTGTGCGCCAAGCTGGGTGTCCAGTTCGACTTCTTCTTCTGCGATAACGACATCAACAAGTGGCAGGATACGATCAGCAGCTGCGCCGCCGCTGGTTATGACGGACTGCTCATCAGCCATGGCAACAAAGACGGCTCTTATGTATTTTTGAAGGGCATCACCGAGCAGTATCCGGATCTGAAGATTGTGTGCTTCGATACCCAGTTCTTCGCGGACGGCCAGTATCAGAAGCTCCCCGGCATCACGCAGCTGTTTCAGCAGGATGAAAGCCTTGTAACCGTTCTTCTCGACAAGTTTATCGAAGAATTCGGCGAAGGCGTACGCTTGATCAAGGTATGGCGCGGCCCGAACTACAACAGCCCCTTTGATCGCCGTGAAGTAGGCTGGGAAAAATATGAATCCGCCGGCAAGATCAAGACCGTTGGCGAAATCCAGCCCCTGCAGGATACCGTTGACTCCGCCAACGCCGTTGCCGCCGCATATCTGCAAGGCATCAACCGCGATGACGTGGATGGCGTAGTCGTGTACTACGATTGCTACGGTCAGGGCGTTTACAAGGCAATCCTGGAAAACGACAACTTCAACGGCAAAATCGGCAAAGCGCTGCCTATGTCTTCTGTAGACATCGATCCCGTTGACGTTACCAACATGCAGACCCGCCCGGACCTCTGGACTGCTGCCGGCACCACCGACTGGACTCTGAATGGTGAAATCGCCATGCGCCTGTTGCTCCTCGAACTGGCCGGCGAATATGACAAGATTTTTGATCCCGCTTCCGGAAAAACCGGCGTGGACGTGGTTGAAGTGCCCGGCTCTGCCATCCTGGCTTCCGATCTGAAAGCCGATTCCACCGTTGAAAACCTGGGCAGCGTTGCCCCCTTCACCTACGGCAATCTCTCCTATCTGTCCGTTACCGATTGGATGCCCGCAGACCTGATCCACTAATTTCCAACTTATATAAAGCCATCTGAGCAATGTTTCTAGGCAGGGGGCGTCGGAGTCTTTGCTCCGGCGCTTCCTTCTTAAAGAATGCTGCTCCCTGACAGAGAAGAGGGAAATCCATGGATAAGTTAACGCTTGGAACAAGAAATGTTTCCATAGAATTTCCCGGTGTAAAGGCGCTGACAGACGTAAATTTTGAGGTCAGCACCGGTGAGATCCGAGCGGTTGTCGGTGCCAACGGAGCCGGGAAATCAACATTGATGAAAATTCTTGCTGGTGCAAACCCAGACTATACAGGCGAAGTGTATCTGAACGATCAAGTGATCGAACTGCGTACTGCTATGGCCGCAAAGAAACACGGTATCCAGATCGTGTATCAAGAGGTCGATACGGCACTTGTTCCCACGCTTTCCGTAGCGGAAAATGTCATGTTAAGCAATATGGTCATGGATTCAAGGGACCCCTTGGTCCATTGGAAAAATGTGCGCAGCGAGGCACAGAAAATTCTGGGCCGCCTGCATATTAGCGTGAACGTGCGCAAGCTAGTACAGAACCTAACCCTTGCTCAGAAGCAGATGGTGCTGATTGCCAAGGCCATTGCCTCCAAATGCAATTTTCTCATTCTGGATGAGCCTACCGCGCCGCTAAGCGACACGGAGACTGAAGAACTATTCAAGTTGGTACGGCATCTCAAGGCCACCGAGAATATTGCGATTATTTTTATCTCCCACCGCATTAATGAGGTACTTCAGATTTGTGAAAAATACACCGTCATGCGCAATGGCGAGATTGTGGATACTTCCCCCATTACTCAAAGTACCACCACGAAGGAAATTGTTGAAAAAATGCTCGGCCGTACCTTTGAAGAGATTTTCTCCAAGGAAAAAGTCTCCATCGGCGAGAAGGTCTTTGAAGTCTCCCATCTGTCCGGTGCAGACGGCAAAGTGAACGACGTCTCCTTCCATGTAAAAAAGGGCGAGATCGTCGGCATTGCCGGCCTTGTGGGCGCAGGCAAATCAGAGCTGTGCAAGACTATTTTTGGTGCATATAAGAAGAGTAATGGTATTATTACCCTCAATGGACATGAATTAAAAATCGATATCCCCACCCATGCCGTAAGAAACCGAATTGCTCTTGTGCCGGAAGAACGGCGCAAGGAAGGCGTTTTGGTAAATGAAAGCGTAACCTTCAACCTGTCTGCCGCTTGCCTTGGTAAGTTTTGCAAATTATCCTTCATTAACAAGCGAAAAGCTGACGCCAATGCCAGGCATTATGTAAAGGATCTGGGTATCGCTACCCCATCGATCCGGCAGTACGTCAAAAATCTTTCCGGCGGCAATCAGCAGAAGGTCGTTGTAGGAAAGTGGCTGGCCGCTGACTGCGACATCTATATTTTTGATGAACCTACCAAGGGCGTCGACGTAGGTGCCAAGCAGGATATTTTCCGCTTGATAAATGATATCACCAAACAAGGCAGCAGCGTAATCTATGCCTCCTGCGAGAACGCGGAGCTTCTTTCCATCACGGATCGCATCTATGTTTTGTATGATGGACATGTGATGGCGGAATTGGAAACCGCGAAAACGAATGAGGATGAGATAGTCCATTACGCTGTAGGCAGCAACACCAAATACGCCTGATTCCAGAACAGAAAATGATTCAATGGGAGGAGATTCACCATGCAAGCTCCGTTGGGGAATGCTTCATTGGGGACAATTAACAGCAAAAAAGTCTTTCGTTTCCTGCTGGACTGGGCAGCCATTATCACGCTGGCCTTATGTTTTGTGATTTTCACATTAATCAAAGGCAAAAGCTTCATGTCCGAAAACAATATGATTAATATTCTGCGCGCCATGTCCATCACAACTGTGTTTGGCATTGCAGCAACCGTTACCATGGCGCCAGATGGCTTTGATATGTCAGCTTGCACGTTGGCCAGCTGCTCTTCCTATGTGTTTGTGAGTATGTATCTGTGGTATGGCCTGCCCCTTTGGATGTGCATTTTAGTAACCTTTATTGCAACGCTGATCATCTACCAACTGACCATGTTCCTGATTCTCGTATGCAAAATACCGGACATGCTGGCGACCTGTGCTCTCATGTTCGTGCATCAGGGCTTAGGCCAGTGGTATATTGGCGGAGGTGCCGTTTCTACCGGCATGCGTCTGCCCAACGGCGCAGCACCAGCCCGCACCGCGCTTTCTGATTCTTTTTCCGCTATCGGCCGCGCCCCATGGATTATCATCATTATGCTGGCCTGCGTTTTAGCCGCCTTCATCTTTCTGGAATACACAAAGCACGGCCGCTTTATTTACGCCATGGGCGGCAACCGCCAGGCAGCCAAGTTGTCCGGCATTAATGTAAAAGGATATCGCTATTTGGCCGGCATGATCACCGCTATATTCATTGCGATCGGCGGCATCCTCGTTGCATCCCGCGGCAGTTCTGCACAGGTTATGGGTGCAGACAATTATTTGATGCAATCGCTGGCGGCCGTGTTTGTCGGCCGCTCCGTTGGCGGCGCTGAAAAGCCGAATGCTCTTGGCACGCTTGTGGGTGCCATGCTGGTATCGACACTTGAAAACGGTTTGACCATCTGTGCAGTTTCTTACTACGTGCTGCCCGCCGTGAAGGGCGCTGTACTGGCGCTGGCGCTGATCGCCGCCTATGCCGGTAAGAAGGAACAGTAAGAGCAACAAACCCGTTTTCCCTTTCAAGAGTCAATTTGGTACAGAAATAGCTGCTATTCTGCCATTGCAAAAGACCATCTAGGTGATTTATTGCCTGGATGGTCTTTATGTTAACGCATTTTGCTATTTTAAGCTTTCAAGGAATACAACTATAATCAGATTTAGATGCCGACTATAACAACACTTGGCATTTGTTACCC
>JAEVYX010000112.1 GCA_023392515.1 Bacillota bacterium
ACATAGTCCGCCCCCGCCTCGATAGCTAGAAACGCCTGGGCCTTTTGATAAACAGCCGTGGCCGTAATATGTACATTTTCCTTTTTCAGGGCCATCATCGCCTTGAGGCCCGGCATGGTAACGGGAACCTTGATATACACTTCCCGGTCCATCTTTTCAAGAATCCTGTGGGCATCCCGCATAATTCCTTCATAATCCTGCCCGATCACCTGCACGTGAAGGGATTTTTCCATCCCGATGATCTCCCGCAGCCTGCGAAAATGGCCGTAAAAATCCGTCACGCCGCACTGCTTGACAATGCTGGGATTGCTGGTTACGCCTGCAATGGGAAAGTATTCGCAGCATATGCGGACGTCCTCCAAGTTTACCGTATCCAGAATATATTCCATGGCCGCCTCCTGATGCGATGGATGGGACTATCATGTTAGTCGTACAATGTTATAAATTTGCAAGAAGATGGCCTCCGAAGGTTTCCAAAGGGCGACCGGAAAGCCCTTTGGTCGCGCCCACAGGTGCGAAATCCTTCCTCTTAACCATCTTTATACATTATATACGTTTAACACAACAGCTCCATCCAAAAATGTTCGGTTCAGTATAGCACACATCTTCAAAAATGGGTAGATCCTCTCAAAACGGTTGACAAGAACATCATAAACCTTTACCATTACCCTATTCATGTTTAATTCAATCATATTGATGTAAAGGAAGCAGCGATATGTCCGTTGATATGGAAAAGTGGCAGGAGATAGCCAAGGCCAATATTGCAAAGCGAATCCAAGCCCCCGGCCGCCTGTCCGGGAAAATCGCCCTCATCACCGGCGCGGCCCAGGGGTTTGGCAGGGGCATCGCCCGGGAAATGCACCGGGAAGGCGCCTGCGTGGTAATCGCCGACCGAAACGGGCCCCTTGCAAAAAGCGCAGCGGAGGAGCTTGGTCAGCGGGCCGCCAGCGTCCAGGCGGACGTTACCGACGAGGAAAGCGTAGTCCATATGATAAAAAAAACCGTCGAGCTATTCGGCGGGCTGGACGTGCTTGTTTCCAACGCCGGCGTTGTCCGTTCCGGCCCTGTCGCCAAGTTTGAAAAGGCGGACTTTGATTTTGTTACCCAGGTCAACTATACCGGCTATTTCCTTTGCGCCAAGTACGCGGCCCTCATCATGCAGGCCCAATACGCCGCCGACCCCGGCTGGATGGGGGATATCATCACCATCAACTCCAAGTCCGGCCTTACCGGCAGCAACAAAAATTTCGCCTATGCCGGCAGCAAGTTCGCCGGGATCGGCCTTACCCAAAGCCTTGCTTTGGAGCTGTGCGCATATCACATCAAAGTCAACGCTGTCTGCCCCGGAAATTTTCTTGATGGGCCCCTGTGGATGGGCCCGGAATCCGGCCTGTTTGTGCAGTACCTGAAGGCCGGAAAAGTCCCCGGCGCCAAGACCGTGGAGGATGTGAAAGCCTTTTACGAAAGCAAGGTGCCCCTGGGCAGGGGCTGCTTCCCCGAGGATGTGGCAAAGGCCGTTTTCTACTGCATTGAGCAAAAGTACGAAACCGGCCAGGCAATCCCCGTCACCGGCGGCCAGTGCATGCTGAATTAAGAGCGTCTTACGTCAGGATTTTTGATGGCATCCGAAGGTTTCCAAAGGTGAAGAAGCCCTGCCCCCGTCGGTGACGGGAATGGGCAGGGCGGATGAATCAAGCGAAAGGAAGCAGTGTTAGCGACAGCGAAGCAATGCGACCATTGAGCTTGCGGATAGCGAACCAGCGCGACGATTGAGCGTGCGGAATAAATCCCTTTGGAATCCCTTAATAGGAGTATAAATATACACTGAGATGCATCCGAAGGTTTCCAAAGGGCGATCGGAAAGCCCTTTGGTCGCGCCTGCGGGCGCGAAATGCCCATAACGATAGGAAGCACGTTACAAATGCTTTGGATGTGTCATATAGGGCTAACGAGGACGCAGGAGGGAGTAGGGGGGATTTCGATTTCCCCCCTTAACTCCCCCCTGCACTCCCCATATCCCCCTTGAAACGACCAGGGCCCGAAGGCCCTGGACCCAGGGAGGAGGATGGCGAAACAAGCAGTGCGAGCGGTGAAGGAGCTCTGCCCCCGTCAGTGACGGAAATGGGCAGGGCGGATGAATCAAGCGAAACGGAGCAGTGCGAGCGGCAGCGAAGCAATGCGATGATTGAGCTTGCGGATAGCGAAGCAATGCGACCATTTAACTTGCGGACGATCAGAAAGCCCTTTGGTCGCGCCCGCAGGCACGAATTTATATTTGTTGAATAAACCAACAGAATATATGCTAATCAGTTCCCCCCTCATTGCGCACCAAGATTACTACTTTATATCGAATGCCTTACTTATTCTGATGAAAAATTTCATAATAGATATGGGTCAGCGCATTACGCTTGTAGGTGTCCTTGGGGTCCTCCCTGAGCGTGCGCATAATCTCGTCATCCAGCATGGCCAAAAACGTGCGGAAATCCTTCTGTGCAAGCAGCTTGTCCGCATCCTCCAAAAGTTCCTTCAGCCGCTCCTTCTGGTCCAGTGAAACATAATACATGAACGCAATCCCTTCTTTTTGCCAATAGAAATAAACTTTGCGTGCTTTCCAAAAACAACAAGGGCCACCCCGCAACCGCAGAATGGCCGACGAACCTTTTACTGCTTTTCGTTGGCAGGCTGCACGTTTTTCCTTTGCAGCTCCTTCCATACTTCCAGGCTCTTCTTCGCCTTATCAGGCGCATCATCGCGGATGACGAATATGTCGTTTTCATCATCCATTATATACCATTCCTTGTTCTTTTGCCAATACAGGACGTCTACTTCGTCATTCATCCAAGACACCCCTCTATCCTTTTTATACGGCTGCGCAAATCTGCCGGGCAAGGTCTACGTAAGTTTCAATCGTTTTCCACGCCACCCTGGTTTTGAAAACGCGCCGTCCCCCTCTTTATTCATGCACGCGGCACAATCCTTCTTGTTTTACAATAATTATTCTTCCATATCGGGTTGTTTTCCTTCCCGGCAGGAATATCATTTTTCCCGCTGCGCATGGAGGGCAAAAAATCACATGATGGAAAGGCTATAAATTCCTTCTCATTGTAGCAAATTTTACAATGATTGCAAAGATGTAAATTGCAATATTTCGTTCCTTTTTGTGCATTTTTCACGTCTTTTCAATGGATTTGTCCCGCCGGGGCCCCGCCGGGATGTTTTTTTACCATTCCAATATATACAACGGCTGTATATCTTTCAGCCATGCAAATGTTGGCAAAACATTTTTACCGTCAAATTGGCTGCGCCCGGGCATGAAAAAAGGCCCCCTTGCCGGCCTGCTTTGCGCTTTTCAGGCCGGTAAGGGGGCAGCACCCATGCCTGCAATCAGGCGGGAACCATCTGCTTTGTCTGCCGCCCCCAATGGCGGTGCTGGGCAATGGCGGCAATGAATTCCTGGCCAAAGTCCGCCATGTTGGGCACATTCCGCACCGTCACCACTCCAAACTCCGTAAAAAGGCGACTGGATTTTTCATCAGCCAGCGTCACGCCCTGCATTTCAGATTGAACCAAGAGGTCAATCCCCTCGTTTGTGGCGGCGATTGTTTTGCAATGCTTGAACGCCTCGTTTACAAAATGCAGGGCATCCCCCTGCTTGACAAGGGTATCCGCATGCTGCCGCCCCCCGGGGATGTACACGGCGTCATACAGGATGGAGCCCGCGTTTACATAGGCCTTTCCAACCTCCACCTTCTGCCCGCCTGTGCCTGTGAGCACGCTCAGGTTCGTACTGATAATTTCCGCCTGCACCCCCGCCGCCTTCAGGGCCTCCATCACCTGCATCAGTTCCTTTTCGTTAAAGCCGTTCTCCAGCAGGATGGCAGCCTTTCTTGTGGCGGCGGACTTTGGCTTGTTCTCCTGGCTAAGGGCCGGGGAGGAAGCCTTCATATCATTGGGCAATGCTTTTTCCGGCGGGGTCGCGCCAACACGGATGGCGATCTGGGTCGCCAGGTAATTGTCCACGTGGTTAAACATATCCACCACGCGCTGCTTGATATCCTTGTTCGTTACGCTGCCCACCTCAAAATGGAAAGCATCAATGATATGCTGCTTTTCCACCTCCGACATGCTGTTCCAAAACAGGGTGGCCTGCCGGTAGAAATCCTTAAAGGCTTCGCTGCGCTGGCGCACCTTGGCCCCTTCCACCTTCTCCTGGTAATGCACATATCCGTTGTCCTGGTCCGACGCCGGCTGGGGCGCGTTTTTCTGCAGCGAATTGGGCGAATAGCTCACCGCGCCCTGGTCGATGGTCATCCGGTGGTACCCGTCCCGCTGGTTGTTGTGAACAGCGGCCAGGGGGCGGTTGATGGGAATCTCGTGGAAGTTCGGTCCGCCCAGCCGGATGAGCTGCGTATCCAGGTAGGAGAACAGCCGCCCCTGCAATAGCGGGTCATTGCTGAAATCAATCCCCGGCACCACATGGCCCGGGTGGAAAGCCACCTGCTCCGTTTCCGCAAAGAAATTGTCCACGTTCTTGTTCAGCGTCATTTTGCCTATGATTTCAATGGGGATCAGCTCTTCCGGCCAGAGTTTGGTAGGATCCAGTATATCAAAGTCAAATTTGTGCTCATCCTTTTCCTGTATAACCTGGATGCCGAATTCAAACTCGGGAAACTCGCCCATGTTGATGGCGTCCCACAGGTCACGCCGGTGGAAGTCCGGGTCCTTCCCCGCCAGCTTCTGGGCCTCGTCCCACACCAGGGAATGCACGCCAAGCTTGGGCTTCCAGTGAAACTTTACAAAGCAGGCGCTGCCTTTATCGTTCACCAGCCGGTAGGTATTCACCCCAAACCCTTCCATCATCCGAAAGCTTCTGGGGATCCCCCTGTCGGAGAGCAGCCACATGATCATATGGGCCGTTTCCGGCGTGCTGACCACAAAATCCCAGAATGTATCGTGGGCCGCGGAGGCCTGGGGAACCTCGTTATGGGGCTCAGGCTTGATGGAATGGACCAGGTCGGGAAACTTGATGGCATCCTGTATAAAGAATATAGGCATATTGTTTCCCACAAGATCAAAATTCCCATCCTCTGTATAGAACTTGGTGGCAAACCCCCGCACATCCCGCACCGTGTCCGCCGAGCCGCGGGACCCCACCACCGTGGAAAAACGCACGAAGACCGGCGTTTTTTTGCTGGGGTCGCTGAGAAATTTGGCTTTCGTTACCGCAGCCATGGACTTGTACGGCTGAAAATAGCCATGTACGCCAAAACCCCTTGCGTGAACCACCCGCTCGGGAATCCGTTCGTGGTCAAAGTGCGTCAGCTTTTCCCGGAAATGGAAATCCTCCATCAGCGTCGGCCCGCGCACCCCTGCCTTCAGGGAATCGTCGGTATTGGATACCCGCACCGCCTGGTTGGTTGTCAAAAGCGTACCGTCATGCCCTGCCCTGCATTCCTGCAGTGCGTCATTTTTGCTCTGCTCCGTTACCTGCTGCCGTTCCACAATCATACCCCGTTTCAGCAAATATTGGCTGGGTATAAATACCCATGCGGCAAAAGCATGCCCGAAAAAAAGGGCTTTTATGTCCCACACATACACTGTATGGGTCAAGCCCTTTTCTCCGCGTCTCTATGCTGTTGACGGTGCTGTAACGTACTTTTTACCCTACGTTTTGCAGGTACACTTCATCATAGATTCTTTGCAGCGCCGCAATGCTTTCCTCCGGTTCATCCCCATTTGCAGCCCGGGCTGCTATCTCCCGGTCCAGCCGGGTCAGAAATTTCCCGATTTCCGCCGCCTGCAAAAGATCATCCGCGTTGGAAACAAGGTTCTTCAGCCGCCGCTTTTGGTCCTCCGTGATGTAAAGCATCCCAATCCCTCCCCCGCATATGTACTTCCCTTGTCCTGTACTGCATTGTATGCCGGGGCTTGCCTGTACATCACTCCCGCAGTTTGTTGATGGTGTCCGCATCCGCAAGGCCGGTAACCCCAAGGCCTTGATTGGTTTGATACAGGCTTACAGCATCCTTCGTGGTGAGATCGTAAACACCGTTTTGCGTCACACCCAGTTTTTGCTGCAGCCAGGTCACAGCCTCGGCCGAAGTGTACGTCGTGCCCAATATGCCGTTCAACTCCGCCGTAAAGGCATCCAGCTGCTCGTTTGTAATCACCTGCACCGGCGCCGGGGTGGGGGTAGGTGTGGGCGTCGGGGTAGGTGTTGGTGTCGGTGTGGGCGTGGGCGTGGGGGTCGGGTCCGGCGCGGGGGTGGGCGTCGCAGTCGGCACAGGGGTGGGCGTAGGCACCGGGGTGGGCGTCGCGGGCGTATAGCCGAACAGTTTCTTCAGAAGATTCTTGTCAGCCGTTTTCCCTTTTCCTTCTTCACCAATGGCTTTTAAAAACGCCTGTACAGCCGCCACTGTATCCTTGTCATAGGAACTGTTGGCTTCTTTTGAAAGGAAGCCCCACTTGCGCAGGCATTCCTGCATCTCCTTTACCCGATAGCCGGTATCCCCCGCCTTCAGGGTGATGTATTCATCGCATTTCGGCGCGTCCTTTTTATACAGCGCCTTCAGCGTGCGCGTACCCGCGACGCCGTCGCTCTTCAAATCCACCTTTTTTTGGAACAGGATGACAGCCTCCTTGGTGCGGGTGCCAAAGTCGCCGTCCATGGGCTCGGCCAGATAGCCCAATTCCCGCAGGCGGTTTTGCAGCTTTTCCACGCGAATGCCTGAGGAGCCTTTTTTCAGCGTCACATACGTTACGAATTTGGGCGCATCATCATCAAACAGTCTTTGCTGTATGGTATCCGTTGCAACGCCATTCTGGGTTGCGCCGATTGCGTCCTGAAAATAGCGAACGGCCCGCTTTGTAGACGAACCAAATACGCCATCGGTGGAACCGCTGCTGTAGCCCAGTTCATTCAGCCGACTTTGCAAATCCTTCACATTTTCACCCTGGGAGCCCAGGGAAAGCTTTTCGTAAGTAGACGTGAGCACGGGGGTAACCGGCGGCGCCGTGGGGACGGGCGTTAAAGTCGCAGTCGGCTGCACAGGCACTATGGTAGGATCGGGCGCCGGAAAATATCGGATCAGGCTGTCGGTCACCGTCAAGCCCGCAAAATCCCCCTCCGCTTCCACCTTCGCGCTTTTCACATCATAGGGGAAGGCCGGATCGGCGGAAGCCACCTGCTTGCCCCCCAGCTGTACCGTGATTCCCCCTGTACGCTGGGCGCTTGCCTGCTGATAAAGGCCAACCCCCACAAGCAGTGTGCCATCGGCATTTTCGGCGCAGCGCTCAATCATGATATAGGCCTGCTCCCCGTAAGCCATTTGAAGGCGATAGGTATTCACATTTACATCATACATGATGGATGTCATGGTGCTGGGAATTTCCGGCAGGTTCACGGCCCCGCCGAAGGAGGCCGCCGCATATTCCTGCATCACCGATGCGGGAACGATCAACTGCCCCTGGGCTTCCTGCCTCACCAGCGTATTTTGAAACCCCCAGTTTACACCGCACAAATACAACTGGGTCCAGAAGAATTCCGGGCTGCCTGGATCATAGGCAGCGCCCCCTTCTTTCACCATGCTCCGGGCCAGGCTGTCCAGAACGGGTATCATACGGTACAGCCGCCCATCCAGCGTTTGCGTAGAAACCAGCTGGGTGAACTGCCCCGATTCCGCCAAGGCTGCGCAAGAGACGGCAAGCAGCGCCGCCATGACAATGCAAAGCAACTTTTTCATGTATTTCACTCCCATCTTCATCCCATAAACGCTCCAATCTGAGCATCCAATGATTAGACGATGGCCTCATGGGTTTTGGTCCCAGTTTTCACGTATTTTACATCTTTGTTACATCTGTATCAAACGAAAACCGTCCGCCGGAATAAGGGTGGGGTGTGGAAGCAGCCGAAAAAAAGCCTGCAGGCGGCTGCAGGCAGGCAAATGCCGGAAGGAACACACCCTGGCCCTTCCCCCTTTTCAAACCTCTTTTTCGCCTTGACGCGCGCACAAATAGGTGTCCAGAATCTTCAGATTGTGCAAAAAGGGCTCCTTTTCAGAGCTTGCAAAACCATCGATAAATCCCGCTTTCAAGAATCTCCTTATATCTTCATATGCATCGCCTTGCTTGACTTCAAGGTTGACAAGGGACCTGTCATATGCGATGCGCACTTCCCTATCACCGTAAACGGTCAGGCAGAGATTAAACATATCAAAGGGTGCATCCAGGATTTCAAGCTCTCCCATTTCCACGTTTGAATGCCAGTATTGGTTTATCCATTCTTTCATCTTTTGCAGATTGTCGTTTCCTCTTCTGCTTAACATACCGATATCCTCCTAGGCGTTCGAGAATGCCTTCAAGCGAACCATCCACGCCAATCAGAACGCGCCGTTACCCAATGGCAA
Source organism: Bacillota bacterium (assembly GCA_023392515.1). GTDB lineage: Bacteria > Bacillota > Clostridia > Christensenellales > Aristaeellaceae > JAEVYX01. The sequence goes on from JAEVYX010000112.1 coordinate 8,406, forward strand.
TAAACTCTTCATCCGGTGCTCCCATTTTTTCAATCACCCTGCGCAGATGCGGGTAAAAGAAGCGTAAATCCGCCTCGGTATCATTGGCAGCGGGAATCTGACAATTCAATGCCCTTGTTTTCTTATCATAAGCAATGCGCCCGTCCAAATCCCTGGTTTCTCTGCTATATGCGTATACGATTATTTTGTCATCGTCCAGTAGTTTTTTCAGTTTCCACCACATGACTTTGTTTCCCCGCTTTCCCCATGCGGATTTTTCCAGCAATCTTATCAACTATCGCATGATACCGTATACAAAAGTTCAATGGACCGCATTACATCTCCCAATCCGGGTGCTTTGCATGCTCTTTTTGAACTTCTTTCCACATTTCAAAGCTCTTTTTTGCCCTCTCGGGAGCATCCTCCCGGATTTGAAATGTATCGTTTTCATCATC
>JAEVYX010000126.1 GCA_023392515.1 Bacillota bacterium
CACATAAAAAAGCCCCTCTTTTTCAGAGGAGCGATTCTAAAAATCCCAATTATCTACAGTCGCTTTTTTAAATGTGGCAAATAGATGCTGAATACCATGCCTAAGGCTATACCCGCAATGCCTTGCACGAGATTTGGCAGAATTGCTCCCGCAGCAGCGGCCCAGTTGTAGAAAAAGCCCTCAAATACAAAATACCCTGCCACCATCAGTACCTCCGCACCACAGAAAACAAGAAAATTGCGTCCATGCTTTCCTGTACGATACAAAAGGGCCACAAGTAAAGCCATTGCCGCTTTAATGATAAAAGTTGGAGCAATATAATGAAAATATCCGCCGATCAAATCTGCTAATGCGGAGCCTAATCCGGCGATCAGTGCTGCAAAATTGCCCATCAGCATGGCAGCAAGAAAAATTACGCCATCGCCTAAATGTACATAGCCATTCGTTATGGGCACCGGCAATTTGATCACATACGTAGCCAAAAGCACCAAGGCCGCAAGCAATCCACCCCTTGCAATCTTTACAACCTTGTCATCCCGCATTGTCTTTTTCTCTCCTAACAGGAGCCCATTCGCTCATATAATAATGATTGGCTGAAGGCAATATATGTGTAAAATGATTGCCTTCAGCCACACCAAATGCATCTATTTGTCAAGGCTTTTTATTTGCTGCACAATGGCTTCCAAATGGCCTTGTTCCTGCTGGGCTATGGCCAAAAACATGTCTTTAGCCTTTTGATCCTGGCAAGAGGAAGAAAATATCCGGTAGCAGCCAACCGCTTTTTCTTCGCTTTCCATGGCAAATTGAAGCAGGGATGAAATGCTGTCCAGTGCTCCCGCACGGTGCGCCTCCATGAGGCCGCCTGGAAACAGAATCTGTGCGGCATAGGCACTGAGCAGCAGCTGCTCTTCTGCAACAGCACTTTCCAAGGGCTTTCCCAGCATGGAAAATTTGGCGAGATGTTCCTTTTCTTCAGCACAAAAATGGGCCAACAACTGCTTTAAAGCCGAGTCCTGGCACAAGAGCATGCCTCGTTCATAAAGGCGGATGGCACGACGCTCCATCTCACAAGCCAGGTACAGTGCTTCCTGCTCGTTCTTCACTTGAACAACCGCACTTCCAATGCACATCTTTTGCACAGGTTTTCTCACCTTTCCACATGCTTTTCCACATTTATTGTCTGAAAAGTGTCTAAACCACAATTTATACCAAGGGAAAACACAGGTTATCCACAGGTTATGCTTGTTGGGAAGCGAGGTATTCGTTCAATTGGTCAACCAATTCATCTACATTTGCACCATGTGCCGCGCAAGCATCTTCCAAGCTCTCTGCGGTTGCATGCGGGCAACCCAGGCAATGCATACCAAATTCCATAAAAATCCTGGCGGTACCGCGGTTCAGACCTAGCACCTGACCAATGCTCATGTTTTTTTCAACCGTCATGGGACATTCCTCACTTTATTTTCACTTAAACAGGCAAAAGCTGCCCGCGCGCTTATCTTACCCCAAAGTGTGGGGAATGTCAACGCGGACAGCTTTCCTGTTGATTCATCGTGCAAATTAACGCCGAGGTATAATCTCCAGCCAATAACCGTCAGGGTCAGAGATAAAGTAAATGCCCATCCCTTTGTTTTCATAGCAAATACAGCCCATTTTTTCGTGAAGATCATGAGCGCTTTGCAAATCATCTGCTGCAAAAGCCAGATGAAATTCCGCTTCGCCCAAATCATAGGGGGTGGTACGGTCTTTCAGCCAGGTAAGCTCCAATTGGAACAGGCCTGAATCATCAGTCAAAAACGTTAGGATAAAGGAACCGTCGGTTGCCTTTTTCTCTCTTACCACGTGCAGACCGAGAGCCTCTTCATAGAATTTGATGCTCTTTTGAAGATCGAGGACGTTAAAATTTTGATGTGCAAATGCAAAAGCCAAAGCTATTCCCTCCATTCATTGATCGTCCAAGGATACAGGCAAATCTGTATCCACAAAAGGGTCATTCTCATCGTAGGCTTCCAAGGTGATGGGGGCAGATGGTGCCGCTTCCTGCGGCAAGGAATCCACCTCCTCTTTGATGAGGTTCTCCTCTTTTTTATTCTTCTCCTTCTTTTCCACAGGAGGCTCCACAATATGCATATAGATCGATGTTTCTGAAAAAGTGATTTGTGCATATTCCCCGGGTTTTGTCAGCGCAACGACTTCCGTCGTCTTGTTATGGGCACGGCGGGCAAAATCAACAGCCACTTCACTTCGTCCCTGCCAGTGCATGGGAAAAAATAGTCTGGGCTTTACAGATAAAATGAAGTGATTGGCCCCTGCATCAAACAATGCACCCATTCTAGGATCCACTGGAAACATACATAGGTCAATATGCTTACCAATCAGCGGCTTGATGGCCTCCTCAAAGGCTTTTTCCGCAGCTTCGATTTCTCTCAGGGTGCTCTCCTCCCGCCAATGCCATAGGTTCAAATCACCTGCATGGAAAATGCTTAAACCTCCGACTTCCACAAGAAAGGAGACACCAAGATCTGTAGAGCCATATGCAGTTGCGCGCACGCCCGGAGCTAAAAGCAGGTTATCTCCGGGAGCCATTCTTTTTCCACGAATGCCAATAGGCGTATCATTGGACACGATGTAAGTAACAGGATTACCTTCCAGCCAGCTAAAAATGACAGGGTCCAAATGGTCGGGATGGGCATGGGACACAAACACAAACACCTCGGAGTATGAAGAGAAACTCTCCCGCGTAATTTGCGCAGGAGGAGGCAACTCTCCCTTTTCTCCTTGCCAGTAGTCAAAAATCAATAATGTTTCCCCTACCTGAACGGAAAACCCGCTATGGTGATGGTATGTAACGGCGGCCCGCAGTTCCATGCGCCATCCCTCCTTTGTACATACCACTATTGTGCCATGATTCCCCCCATTTGTCAACAAAACCCACCTTTACGGCCTTGTGCTAACCCTTTTTCGCTGATTTTCAGCAAAATCCGGGGACATCTCCCCACTTTTTATACATCCTTCGGTGTATTTACCACTATTTTCTAGTTTTGATTTTTTCAATTGCGTTAGATAGCCCAAACTTGCATCTTCCGTTTAACAAAGGAAACTTGCCATTTTGCGCCGCACGTCCTTGCTATTTCTTTAGCTTTTTCCACATGAGAGTACAGTTGATCCGGCGCGTGGGCATCGGAACCAAAGGTAAAGAATTCCCCGCCTAATTCCAAATACCTTTTTATGAGATCCGCCCCGGGGATCGGGCTATCCGTTGCGCGCAAGCCCGAAGTGTTTATTTCCATTGCCTTACCGTTTTGCGCCAGATGTTTGAAAATCGCGTCAAACTCATCCGGCGCATGGCAGTATCTGAGCGGCCTTTCCGTGGGCGGATAAGGTGCAAACTTGCATACATATCCCAGATGGGCAATAGAATCATAATCCGGAAAGCTGAGCACGCTTTCAGCCCGGCATTCTACATACCGGCGATAGGCAGCTTCTTTGGATTTGCCCTCAAAGAAAACCGGCTCAAACGGGTCCACGTTATCCACAAGATGCAGGGAGAGCAGATGAAAATCCAGCGGCAAGCTTTGAAGCGTTTGAAGGATTTCGTTTCGGTACGGAGGATTATCCCCAATTTCAAGACCTTGGCGAAGAATAAGTTCCGGATATTTTGTGCGCATGCTTTCTATTTCTGCTAGCCACTTAGAATAAACTGGCGGGATATCAGATTTGGGATCGGGATGATGGGGTTCAATATGCTCCGTAAAGCAAATTTCCTGAAGGCCCAGCTCCATGGCCCTAAGACAGATTTCTTCCACAGTTTGCCGGCCATCCATCGAATGGCGGCTATGCAGATGATAATCCATAATTCTTGCAGGTACGCTTTTCATGTTTCCTTCTAATTCCTTTCCACTGTTTTCAGGGGTATATTCAACCCCTTGCCATATCTAAGCAAATATAAAACCGTTTCTTTTACAGGACGCGAAGTGATTTTCTCCAAAGCCTGCCGGTACAAATTCAATTGAGGCGTATACCGGGTCAGAATAGCTTCCTCATCCTTCACAGTATCCGTTTTGTAATCGATAAGAACCCAGGCATCATCCTCTATAAAGCAGCAATCAATGACGCCTTGAACCAGTGTCAGCGGCGCTTGATAAAGTTGGAGGTTGAAGGCCCATTCCCGGTGATATTTATCACAGGACAACAGTCGCTGACCCCATTCACTTTCATAAAAAGCCTGAATCCATTCCTCATATAAGCTATCCCGCTGGGACTTTGTCAAAATGCCTTGCAGGAGAAGCGCATTCAACTCTTCCTGAATTTTATGATGCAATTCCTCTCCATTCTTCCCTTTCATACCTGAGAGCACTAAATAGCCTAGTGCCTTGTGCGTAGCGCTGCCCCGGTCGGCTCCGCTCAAATCCCCCGGCATCAAGAAAGCCGGCTTGCTAGGAAGAGGGCTGAGGCGAAGAGGCTGCATCAATTCTTCCAGCTTTCCCTTTTCCTGTGGTGTTTCTTCCTCATGGCCGAGAAGATAACCCGGCAAAAGCTGTTGTTTACAGAGAGATGTTACGGATGTCTTCAGCGGAGGCAGCGCAGCGATGTCTGATAATTCGGCAGACAAATCTGCCGCCACCTGGTCCTCCACAGGCTGAAACATGCGCTCTTTTAAAGTTTCCACCAGGCTGTGTATAGTTTTTTGTTTTTCCATAGCACGGCTTCCTGAATCTGCAAAAACCTTTATGTTCCAAGGGTTTCCTGCTTGTGGAAAACCTGTGGATTCGGTGGATTTTCTATTTTGCTCCGTTTCATTTTCCTCTTTTTGGGCTTCAAAACGCTCCCGCAGCGGCCTTCCTTCCGGCATAGCGTACACAGTTTGAGCCACCCAGTCCAGCATGGAGCCAGCCTGCCATATCCGATAGGATCCCGGTGGGGTTTGCCACTTTTGCACCTGGGACTTGCGCCGAACAGTGCCTATCATAAACAGCCTTTCCCTTGCACGGGTCATGGCAACATATAGAAGGCGTGCCCTCTCCGCCCTTTCCTCCGCCCTGATTTTAAGTGCAATTGCCTGCTGGGAAAATGTTTTGCGCATGATTCTGTCTTCCGGGTTAATATATGGAAGCGCCCATCCCAACTCCCTGTGGAGGGATATCTTAGATGGGCGGCCCCCTTCATAAAGCCCATTTCCAAGACCCAATACGAAGACGGCCGGAAACTCGAGCCCCTTGCTTTTATGAATGGTCATGATTCGTACGACATTTTCCGTCTCGCCCAGTATTTTTGCTGTGGTCTTGTCTCCGGAAAGGCGCAAATTTTCTCCATAACCTAAAAACCCGTGCAGCCCTTCGTTTTGTGCGCTTTCGTATGCAGCGCCCCGCTCACAGAGAAGCCTTAAGTTTGCCTGCCTTGATTCTCCTGCGGGCAGCGCGCCGGCCCGCATATAAAGCCCCGTATCCAGTACAAGCTGCCAAAGCAATTTGGAAAGCGGCATCACCCTTGCCAGGAAGCGCCACTCTTCCAGCTTTTCAGCTATCAAAGCGCATCGGTTTCCCGCTTCCCCTCCTGCTTTTATACACGCAAAAAAGGCCTGGTGAAACGGAATGTTCCTGTCGGCATTTTTAAGGCGTATGGCGGCCAGTTCCTCCTCTTCCATAGAAAAGCATGGCAGGCGCAGGGTAGATAGCAGCGGCAGATCTTGAAGGGGATTGTCCAACACCTGCAGCAGCGACATCATGGCCGTAATTTCCGGCAAATCAAAATACTGCTCGTCCGCTTCTGAATAGACTGGAACTCCTGCCTTTTGAAGCGTTTGCGCAACTTTATATGCCATATTCTTGGCTTTTGGCAGTAGAATCGCCATATCTCTGTAGCAATAGAGCCGCCGCGTTTTCGTTTCCTTGTCAACAAAGCTCTCTTCTACCAGGCGGTGGATATTTTCAGCCACAATGCATGCTTCCCGTTCGACCTTTGATAGTTCCTCCACTTCTTCTATTTCTTCTGGCATTTCTTCGCCCACAGATGTGCTTTCTTGTGCATTTTCCGGGTCCAGCACATAAAAGGCAACAGGACATTCCCCTTGCGGTTCTCTTCCGGGAATTAAATGCGCTTCTTGATCATAAGAAATTTCCGTCACATCTTCCCGCATTACGCTTTCAAAAACCTGATTGACAGCCTGAAGCACAGTAGAGGCCGAACGGAAGTTTTCACGAAGCACAATTTTCCGGCTCAACGACGCCGGATCGAATCCATAGGTCCTATATTTTTGTAAAAAGAGCGTAGGATCAGCCAATCGAAAGCGGTAAATACTCTGTTTGACATCTCCTACCAAGAATAGTCCGCTTGATCCATGTATCTCCTGTATAATGGCTTCCTGAATTCCGGAATTATCCTGGCATTCGTCCACAAAAACCGCATCAAATCGGCTTTGAACCGCTTCCCGGGCCTCAGGTTCTTTCAGCACCGCCAATGTCTTGTGCTCCAGATCTTGATAATCATACACACCTCGCTCTCTTTTTATGATTTGAAAGCGTTTATGTAATTGACGCACCAGTCTGCCAAGCGCCCGCAAGCAAGGGCTGGTACGTTCCATATCTGAAGCCAGTCCTGTAAAACTTCGGGGTACCTGCTCCTTTATTGACCGTATGTTCTTTTTAAGCTGATTACGCTTTTCCTGATAGGATTCGCACCAGGCGGCTGTTTCAATTGTCTTTTTTCTTACTGTGCCCAAGCGCTCAAATTCCGCCGCATCCAACGCTCCTCCTAAGGCCTCCATGCCATCTGATGCAGCATCTAAAAGATTTTGCAGCAATTCTTCATCAGAAACTAAAGACGCTCCATAGGCCACGGCTGCATCAGGGAGATCCATCATTTCTTTCAGAACTTGAATCAAATCCGCGATGCCCTGCAATTGCAGATGCACATCATGTAGTACCGTTTGAGCCCAGGGATGGTTTTTAAGCGATGCTTCATCTGGAAAATTAGCCATTTGTCTGTGCAGCCACCGCCATGGATCAGGCAGGGAGAAAAGAAAAACATACAGCTCGTCCATCATCTGCAGGATGTCATCATCTTCAAAAGCATCCGCCAGTCGTGTAAAATTTATCTTTTTCTCCTCATATGCCATCTGCAAGGTTTCATTCATAGCCTGCCTGTATAGCGCGTCCCTCTCGCCTCCTTCGCACAGGCGAGCCAAGGGATCAATATCTGCCAATTGAAAATGTTCCCGTATAACCTGACCGCAAAAGGAATGGAGCGTACCGATGACTGCCCTGTCAAGCTTTGGCACCTGTTCGCGCAGCGTTTCATCCACATCCGCCGCTTCATTCAGCGCTTTAAGGATGCGCTCCCGCATTTCTGCCGCAGCCGCCCTTGTAAAGGTAACAATCAACATCCGGTCTACATCCATATGGTCGGTGCGTATAAGGTCCAGAATACGTTCTACAAGCACGGCCGTTTTTCCGGAACCAGCTGCTGCGCTGACCAGAATCGTTTTGTTTCTTGCCTGAATAGCCTGCTGCTGTGCGCTTGTCCATATTGGCACCGGGAACGACCCCCTCTCATGTGGCATATTGTACCGTAACATGGGAAAGATGTAAAGCAGGGTTGTTTCACGTGAAACAATTATAGCCCCCGCTTTGCAATGTTTCACGTGAAACAATCTCCGCTTTTGTTTCTGGCACCCTTCATTGTATATCGACTTTTTCTATGATAAAATACTCCTGTCCACTCATTTTTCGACGGACAGAAAGCGAGCGATCAAAATGCCGATTACCTCCTTCGACAAGGAATCAATAAAAAGAAGCATTCTGGGAAAGCTTCAGCGATATAATGGACGCACCATTGCGGAAGCCACTCCCCAGCAAATTTATAAAGCACTGGCATCCACTGTAAGGGATCAAATTATGCAAAAGTGGATGATTGCAAGGGAAGAGCGAAAAGAGACAAGATCCAAGAGGCTATATTACCTTTCTGTGGAGTTTTTGATGGGGCGTACGCTGTATTGCAATATGTTAAACTTGTGCAGCACTCAAATATATCGGGATGCCCTGCAGGAACTGGGGGTAGATGTTGCGTCCATATTGCAGGAAGAGCCGGAACCGGGTTTGGGCAATGGAGGGTTGGGGCGCCTGGCTGCCTGCTTTCTTGATAGTCTATCATCTCTGGATCTTCCGGCTATGGGTTGCACCATTCGATATGAGTACGGACTTTTCCGCCAAAAATTGGTGGATGGGCAGCAGGTGGAAATGCCGGACGATTGGTTGATAAACGGAAACGTATGGGAAATGGCTGTTATGGAAGATGTATGTGAGGTCCATTTTGGCGGCCATGTAGATCAAATATCGGAAAATGGCGTTACAAAGTTTTTGCATAACGACTATTTTACAGTGGAAGCTGTTCCATACGATATGCCAACTGTGGGATACGACACGGCTACTGTAAACACACTGCGAATGTGGAGTGCCCGCTCTCCAAAGCGGATTGATCTTTCTTCCTTCAGCCAGGGTGATTACATCCGGGCATCCCAGGAAATTGAATTGGCGGAAGTTATCAGCAAGGTGCTGTATCCGGAGGATAACCACTATGAAGGAAAGCTTCTCCGGCTGAAACAGCACTACTTTTTTACCAGTGCAACGCTGCAATATGCATTAAAAGATTTCAAAAGGATGCATGGCACCAATTTTGCTATGCTTCCTCAAAAGGTTGTCTTTCATGTCAATGATACCCATCCTGGGCTTGCTATTCCTGAATTGCTGCGGCTTCTGATTGATGAAGAAGGGCTGGGATGGGATGAAGCCGCTGCTCTCGTAGAAAAAACGGTAGCTTATACCAACCATACCGTACTTTCCGAAGCACTGGAGCGATGGCCTGAAGAGATGATAAAAAGCCAACTACCCCGCATCTATATGATTCTGCAGGAAATCAACCGGCGTCTTTGCGAAAAATTATGGAGAAACTTCCCCGGTGAATGGGATCGGATCGCGAACATGGCGGTGCTTGCCTATAATCAAGTGCATATGGCAAACCTCTGCGTCGCAATGTCCTTTTCAGTAAACGGGGTAAGCCAGCTTCATGGCGATATATTGAAAAAGGAAACGTTCCATGATTTTCATCTGATTATGCCTGAGAAGTTTTCGGCCATCACCAACGGCATCACACATCGCCGCTGGCTTATGTCCTGCAATCCCGCGTTATCAAGGCTGATTCATGAAAGCATTGGGGATGGCTGGATAAAAGACCCCCAGATGCTTCAGAAACTGCTTCCCTTCCGGGAGGATGCCGCTTTTCGGGAAGAATTTATGCGTATCAAACAATTGAACAAGATGCGCCTGGCTCGGATGGTATTCAGGAGACAGGGCATCAATGTCGATCCTGATTTTTTGTTCGATGTGCAGGCAAAAAGGCTTCATGAATACAAGCGTCAGCTGCTTAATGCATTGCATATTTTGGTTCTGTATAATCGTATAGCTCAGGATCCCGGTTTTACCATGACGCCCAGAGTTTTTTTCTTTGGCGCAAAGGCCAGTCCAGGATACCGCAAGGCCAAGTTAATCATCCGCTTTATCAATGCTTTGAGTGTTCTTATACAAAAGCATCCCCGGGCTAACAAAATGCTTCAGGTTGTCTTCCTGGAAAACTATGATGTTTCTACCGCCGAGGTGCTTATTCCTGGAGCAGATGTATCCGAGCAATTATCTACGGCTGGAAAAGAGGCCAGTGGAACCGGCAATATGAAATTTATGATGAACGGTGCCCTGACCATTGGTACGATGGATGGTGCAAATGTAGAAATATTCCAACAGGTTGGAATGGATAATATTTACATTTTCGGTATGCGTGCCGATACGGTTCAAAACATGTATCAGGAACGAACCTATAACCCGATGCAGATCTTTGAAAGCAACAGGGAAATCCGTATCGCCATTACACAAATGATTGACGGAACGCTGTTTCCCGATAATCCCGCCACGCTGCAGGAAATCTATCATGGGCTGCTTTTGGGCGAGTATGGTGGCATGGCCGATCCGTATTTTGTATTAAAGGACTTTGGCTCTTATTCCATGGCACAATTGCGTGTGAATGAGGACTATCAAAATAAGGAAAAATGGACGCGTATGGCTGTCACCAATACCGCACTTTCCGGTATTTTTTCCAGTGACCGCACCATTTCCGAATATAATGAAAAAATATGGGGATTGACACCGCTAACACGGAAAGGATAAAACCAATCTCAAAGTTTATAGAATTCTCCATATAATTAGAAATCAACCTGAAAATTGCGTGTAAGAAATTCCTTGAAGAAGGTGTGGAAACCTTGTTTTTTTATGATTCGCATCAAGCGCTTTTTCGCTCTCCGTTGGGCGCGCTGCCCTGCGGCGGTATATTGTGTCTTCGTTTTTTGTGTGATACTGCTCTGAAAGTATTTGTGCGCACCTGGTCCGGCATTGAACAAATAACTCCTATGGCTTTTGATGGCGTAAAAACCTACACTGCGGAAATCACAGCACCCGATACACCCATGCTTTGGTGGTATGATTTCATCATTCAAACGCCGGAAGGAATCTTCCGCTATGGAAACGCCTATGATCAATTGGGCGGCGAAGGCGCCTTATATAATGATGCTGTTTCGAGCTATCAGGTAACGGTATACGATCCTGCGTACCAGACCCCGGTTTTTATGCAGCACGGAATAATATACCAAATTTTTCCTGATCGCTTTTTCAAGGGTCCTATACACACCTCATGCCGCCATTCAGAAATGCAGTTGCATGATCGTTGGGAAGACACCCCTCTGGTCTCCCCTGACCCCCGCAGCGGAGATAACCTTGCTTTGGACTTTTTCGGCGGAAATCTGAACGGTATTTCAGAAAAGCTTCCATACTTGAAAAAATTGGGAGTCACCATCCTTTACTTGAATCCTATTTTTGAAGCTCGCTCCAACCATCGGTATGATACAGGAGATTATCAAACAGTTGACTCCCTCTTGGGTACCGACGCGGATTTTAAAAACCTTTGCGAGAAGGCCGCAGGGTTAGGTATAAAAATCCTGCTGGATGGGGTGTTCAGCCATACCGGGGAGGACAGCGTATATTTTAACCGGTACGGCACTTACAAAACCTCCGGTGCCTATCAAAGCCTTCAGTCCCCTTACGCTTCCTGGTACACTTTTTTTGATCATCCCAATCAATATAAGTGCTGGTGGAATATTCCCTCCCTGCCGGAAGTGAACAAAGATGATCCGGACTTCCGCCGGTTTTTATTTGATAAGGCAGACGGCATTGTGCCCCAGTGGCTTTTAAAAGGGGCTTCCGGCTGGCGGCTGGATGTAGCAGATGAGTTGCCCATGCCCTTTTTGAAGGAGCTTAGGCAGACCGTAAAAGAGCAAAATCCGCAAGCGGTTGTACTGGGAGAAGTATGGGAGGATGCTAGCAACAAAGTCTCCTACGGGCAAATGCGGAGCTATTGTCTGGGAGATACGCTGGACAGTGTGATGAACTATCCTCTCCGGGAAGCTCTCATCTCTTTTTTGACAGGAAACACTCCTGCAGGTACCCTGGTTCGGCTTTTACGCCACCAGCAGGAAGTGTATCCCGCTCCCTTTTACTATGCGCTGATGAATCTCTTGGGCAGCCATGACCGGGCCAGGATTATCAATGTGCTAAGCGGATGTGAATTCAATCACCTTTCCCGGGAGGAAAGGGCGAATCTTCACCTTACAAAAGACCAATATGAATTAGGTGTTGAAAGATTTAAAAAAGGGCTGCAAATTCTTTGCGCTCTTCCGGGAGCCCCAACCTTGTATTATGGCGACGAAGCGGGGATGGAAGGCACGGCAGACCCTTTCTGCCGCGGTACCTATCCCTGGGGCCGAGAGGATAAGGATCTTCAAAAGTTTGTGCAGGATCAGTTTTTTAGAAGAAATCACACACCCGTATTACAGACCGGCTTTATGGATATATCTGCCCCGGACGATGATACGATTCGCATCCTCCGCTATATCGATCACGGTGTGGATGCACTGAATCAGCCTGCAAAGAATGGACGGGCACTCCTGGTGTTGAAACGCTAAACAAAAATCAATATTGGGTTTGAAGGAGGATATCCATGGATGATCTCTTTCGCCTTTTTGAAAAGATAAGGGAAAGCCGCCGGATTGTATTTTTCGGCGGCGCGGGAGTCTCTACAGAAAGCGGCATACCTGATTTTCGAAGCGTGGACGGCTTATACCATTCGCAATATGACGACCCTCCTGAGACGATCTTAAGCCATTCCTATTTTTTACGCAGCACGCAAAAGTTTTTTGATTTTTATCGCCAAAAGATGATTTATCTTGATGCAAAGCCGAATGCAGCCCATAAAACTCTAGCCTCATTAGAATCAAAAGGAAAGCTAAGCTGTGTGATTACACAAAACATTGATGGCCTGCATCAGGCGGCCGGAAGCAAGCATGTGCTGGAACTGCATGGCTCCATTCACCGTAACCGTTGTATGCATTGTAACGCATCTTTTGACTTGCAGACGGTTTTGCAATCGAAGGGCGTTCCTCACTGCAGCTGCGGAGGTATCATAAAACCGGAAGTGGTTTTGTATGGCGAACCCCTTTCGCAAGAGGTTACGGAAAATGCCCTGGAGGAGATTTCGTCAGCTGATATGTTGATTATCGGCGGAACGTCCCTTTCTGTCTATCCTGCAGCCGGCATGATCCGCGCATTTTCAGGAAAGACCCTGGCGCTGATCAATCAAACACCCACACCTATGGATTCAAAGGCTGATATGATTTTTCGCCTTCCTATTGGAAAAGTTTTTGAAAAAGACGATGCATAAAATAAAAATAGCAGGGCATGATAGGATTGATGCTTCGAGGTGGTAGATTTCGTTGCAACCACACGCCCTGGTGGCTAAAAGAGACGCAGGAGAGGCAACGCCTGCCGAAGCATGAAAACGGGGTTTATCTTGATGGAAAAAAGTAACCGGAGCGATTCTTTCCCTTCCAAAGATAAGGGTTTCTTTGGTTCTCCTTCTTTCCTACGGCAGGAAGGCCGTACAAGCGGGAGTTGCAGGGTATGTGTTCCTGACAAAAGGGTTTGGAGACATCGTCCCCCAGTAATAATTCCACTTGATAAACCCTGTTCGCTTTTTTGAATCCTATGATTCGGCTGCGTGAATGCTCGCGCAGCCGCTTTTTATATCTAAAGAAACCTCAATAACTGTTTGTGCCTTGGCTCCTGAAAGATCACTGCGATCCGTGCATGTGACAAAGGTCTGGACACCTTCTATTCTCTGCAATAATAGTTCTCTTCTTTTCGGATCCAATTCGCTCATAACATCGTCCAGCAAAAGTACAGGCGCTTCGCCCGACTCTTTTTCCATTAAATCCAGCTGGGACATTTTCAGTGCCAGCGCAGCCGTACGCATCTGGCCTTGAGAAGCAAAGGTTTTCATTTCCCGCCCTTTGAGCGTAAGGCTCAAATCATCCCGATGCGGGCCAAAATGCGTACTTGATCTGCGCATATCCTCACTGCGGGTGCGCAAAAGGCCCTCCAGCATTGCTTCATAGGGTTTCTCTGCCTTGGATAGCAGCCCATCATATTCTGCCTCAAAAGGTTCTTCTTGAACACCGCTGATATAGGCGTAGTTTTTTCTGGCTTCTTCCCTTAAAATATCTGAAAACCAGCGCCGGTGGGTTACAATGGCCGCTCCTTCCCTGGCCAATTGCTCGTCCCACACTTCAATTTGCTCTTTCATGCCAGAATTGGCTCCCGGGAATGCCATGGTCCGCAGCAATGCATTTCGGTGGTTCAAGGCGGACATATATTTTTGAAGGGCATAAAAATAGCTGGGCCGCAGCTGGGATAGCTGCATGTCCATAAATCTTCTGCGCAATGCGGGGCCGCCCTTAATAAGCTCCAAATCTTCCGGAGAAAACATGACACAGGTAACCTGGCCCATCAGTTCTCCAATGCGGGCAGCCGCTTTCCCATTGATTAAGATTTGCTTTAATCGCCTTTGCTGGCTGAAAAGCTTCACAATAACTTCATGCCGTCCATCCTGACGTTCCACTTTTAGTTGTACGCCGGCACAGCTTTCACCTTGACGAATCAGTTCCCGGTCCTGGGAAGTACGGTGGCTTCGGCCCAGACAGCATAGATGAATCGCTTCCAGCAAGTTTGTCTTTCCCGCACCGTTTTGACCGGCTAATACAGTAATTCCCGGTGAAGGATGAAAAGTTAAGCAAGGGTAATTCCGGTAATCCTGCAGCCTTAATTGCCGGATAATCATAAACTTTCCATCCCTTCTCCAAAAATAAACGGACGCCGCCTATCCCAGCACCTTGAAAAGGAATCGTACATAAAGACCCTTTTTAGGGCACTATAGACGGCGGCGCTTTTATTGCATTAAGAAAATACTCGTACCGGCAAAACCAGATAAATATACTTATCTCCTTCAGAAGGGCAGATTACGCAAGGGGATACGTTGCTGTTAAAGCGTAAACTTAATTCTTCATCTTCAATGTTCTTTATCACATCGCTTATATATCTGGCATTAAAGGCAATATCAAGCCCCTTGCCCTCCAAAAGAATATCCAGTTCTTCCAGTACGTCTCCTAATTCCGCGTTGCTGGTGATGGAAAGTACATTTTCTTCAATATGCATGCGAATAAGATTGTTTTTGCCTTCCCTGGCCATAAGGCTTGCCCGCTCAATCGCATTGGATAACGCATCGCGGTTGACCTGAACGCGCGTTTGCCAATCACTGGGCAGAATCTGCTTATAGTTGATGTATTCACCTGCCAATAAAACCGTTACCAATTCCGTTTTTCCAAATGTCGCTTTCAGATGTGTGCGGTCAATCGTGAAGAAGACCGGCTTTTCTTCATCGGAAAGTATCTTTCCAAGTTCATTGAGCACACGGCCGGGGATAATAGCTTCTATTCCTTCTTTGCCCTCAGGCAGCGCAAAATTGCCATGAATCCTCTGCAAGGCCAGCCGGAAACCATCAAGCCCCACCAGCCGGCATTCCTGCCGGGTAACTTCAAGGAGACAGCCTGTCAATATCTGGCGGCTTTCATCGGTAGCAATAGCAAAAACGACCTTGCTGATCATTTCTCGCAGATTTTTTTGGGGCAGGGAAAGAAGATTTCCCTCTTCAATAGGTTTGATAGGAGGAAAATCTACCGGAGACATACCCGCAAGAGTGGTGCGGCTGGACTGGCAGCGGATAGAGGCCGTCAATTTTTCATTGACAGCAATATCTATATCCCCGCCGGGAAGTTTGCGTACCAACTCCGTAAAAAGCTTTCCCGGCAGCACCACTTGCCCTTCTTGAGATATTTGGGCGTCCACTTGGCAGCGGATCGTCAAGTTTCCATCGGTGCAGGTTAAATACAGCCCATCTTCAGCAGATTCAAAAAGGACACCCTCCAGAATTTGTTTGGACGGGCGAAGGGCCAGAGCGCGGGTGACGCTATTGAGGCCATCCAAAAGATTCGAAGCGGAGCAAATGAAACGCATGGAACCCCTCCCTATGTAGGTTGTAGTTGAGTATATAAATCGCAGTAGCAGTAGGGCATGTGGAAAGGGTGGATAACGCTACAACCCATTGTTACTGCTGGAAAAATGGCTTGCGCTTATTGTGGATAAACCGCCATATTTTTGTATCCGCCGTGGACAAGCAGCGAATAGCAGAATAGTTCTATTTTTTTAAAAGAATCTCCTGCCAAAAAGAAATCCTGTTTCCAAAAGAAGGGTTACTCTTTTTTCCAATTCGCCTTGTTTTCGTAAAAATCCGCAAGATCCGACGAATTCTTTCCACCGCATACACAGGCTGTGGATGAAAGTCTTCCCAGGAATAAAAAGCCCGTAAAATCTAACCATATGCGGTACTTATCCCAGAATATGCACATTTTTTCCGCAAGGCGAAAGAAAATTTTTGGCGTCAAATGACCTTGATCAGCATGGTCTTTTGTTCATCCATCTCAACGACCAGCATTCCGTCTTTCTCCAACTGCTTCATTACGTCGCTGAAACGTTTGAAGCCAATAGATCTTTCACTGAAATCCGGAAAGGAAGCCTGAATATCGGCTTTCAAGATGCTTGGATTAATCCGGTCAAAACCATCCTCTTTGTAATGCTTCAGTTGATCCCGGAAAGCATCTTTCCAATTTTCCTTGGTTAATTGAGGGTGAACCGTAGCTTCCTTAGAAGACATGCTCACCATTACATTAAAATTATCGTTCTTTACATGGAAGGAGCCGAATTTTTGACTCAGCTTATTCAAAAGCTTGCCAAAGGTAGCACAGCCGTAGGATTTTTCATTAAAATCCGGGCGCAGTCTGAGTATAATACCTTTCAGCTCGCTGGCGTAAATCTCATCCTCATCGGTTTGCTCTTCAAACACGCCTTCAATGAGCTTATTTAGTTCAACATCATCCAGCGGCTCTTCCGAGGAAGAAATTTTCTTTTTTGATTGGATGCCGATTCGGCCGCCTACGCTTTCGAGAAATTGAAATTCGTTGCAGGCATTGATAAAAATGGTGCTGGCTACCTCGCTGCGGGAAATGCCCAGTACAAACTTCCCCATACTTTTCAGCTTTCCAACCAATGGGGTGTAATCGCTGTCACCGGACACAATACAAAAACTGTCGATCAAATCGTTGGTATAGGCCACTTCCAACGCATCGATCACCAGATGAATGTCCGCATTATTTTTCTGGGAAATGCCATAGCGCAGGGAGGGTACTACCGTAAAGGTATTGCTTAACAGCACTTCCTTCAGGTCACTGAACCGATCAGTGTAACCATATACCTTACCCAGCAGGATGTCCCCGCGAATTTTAACCTTTTCCAGTATGTTGTTCAGTGTAGCCACCTTGGCACCGCAGTTTTCCAAATCTACAAAGATCGCAAATTTTGATGTGCTCAGGAATATCTCCTCTTTCTTTTTGAAAAAGGGCGAAAGCTCTCAAAGAGCCCCTCGCCTTTTTCGATAAATTTCTATTTCTTGTGTCAAATACGGAATGTAAACCGGTCTCCCCGAATCAACTGATTGGATGTATGAAGCGGAGCACCATTCTGGTCAAAAACACATTCCGTCAAAAGCAGCAAAGCTGCACCAGCTTCTACTTCCAACAGCTTTGCCTGGGAAGCGGAAGCATAGCTCAAAGCAATATCATGCACTGCCTGCTGGGGCTCGATGCCGTGTTTTAACAAAATTTCGTACAACGATCCGGTTAAGTCCTCTTCAAGCAGAAAAGCATACGAATCGGAGAAATGATTTGTTTCAATCATCACAGGCGAGTGGTCGGCACTTCGAAGTCGACAGATTTCCAATACCATTTTCCCGGGAGAAAGGTGAAGAGACTCTTCATCTTCCTGGGTGGCATGCTGCAGCATTGCATGTATGACCCGGCTGGAGGCGTTGCATCCTTTCATCTGGCAGGCGGTATGAAAACTGGTTACTTCTTTTAAGTCCCGTTGAATGCGGGGAACTGCTACAAAAGTACCTTTTCCCTGGTGGCGCAAAAGAAGACCTTCTCTTACCAGAGTCGTCAAAGCCTTTCGCACCGTTACCCGGCTGACCTGATACGTATCGCACAATTGTTGCTCGGATGGAATACGGGAATGCACGGGATAAACCCCGGAAGCAATTTCATTTTTCAGGCGCTGCATCAATTGACGATACAGTGGGCTATAGCTTTCACTGTTCAAAATGCTTTTTTTCATGGGTTTTCCCCTCCTGATTCCTTCTTCCAGTATATCATTTTGACGTAGAAAATGCAACGAATGCATATTTCTCGTAAACGGCAAACAAAGAGGTGTGACTACTCAAAAAGAGTTGTTCTTTTGTATTGACTTTCATTAAATAATTGCATACAATCAAATAGCGTAAAATATATAAGATAAGACGGTTACTAAAAGCATCAGGTCTGACACAGAAGTATTCCAAACTATGAAAAAGAAAGGAAAGTAAAAAGTGGAGATTTATGATATCAATGTAAAAAAGATGGATGGTAGCGAGGCAGCTCTTTCAGCTTATAAAGGGAAGGTGCTGCTTATTGTGAATACAGCAACGGGGTGCGGCTTTACACCTCAATATCAGGGGCTGCAGGCACTCTATGAGAAATACAAGGACAGGGGATTCGAAATTCTCGATTTTCCCTGCAACCAATTCGGCAATCAGGCCCCCGGAACAGCGGAGGAAATCCATACCTTCTGTACCGGCCGCTTTGGTATTACGTTTCCTCAGTTTGCAAAAGTTGATGTGAATGGCACAAATGAAAGCCCTTTATATACCCATTTGAAAAAGCAAAAAGGAGGCTTTTTCGGGGCAAATATAAAATGGAATTTCACGAAATTCCTTGTTGACAAAGCCGGAAAAGTCGTAGGGCGATATGGATCGGCCGATAAACCGGAAAGCCTTGACAAAGACATTGCCGCCTTGTTATAAACTGAATATAGGGGTTTTAGCAGCGTAAGGGGGATGCCAAAATGGAGTATGATGTTCTAAAACTGGAAAACCAGCTTTGTTTTCCGCTGTATGCCAGCGCAAAAGAAGTCATTCGCATGTACAAGCCTTTCTTGGATGAAATTGGGCTGACATATACACAATACATCGCTATGATGGTGCTTTGGGAAAAGAAAAAAATAACCGTCAAAGAAATAGGGGATTGCCTGTACCTTGATAGCGGAACCATTACCCCCCTTTTAAAAAAGATGGAGGCTGTGGAGCTTGTTGCAAGAACAAGAGACGCCGCCGACGAAAGAAGCGTAATTGTTTCCCTGACAGAGAGGGGAATTTGTCTGCGCGATAAAGCCGTTGATATACCCAAAAAGATAGGCAGCTGCATTCCGCTTACGATGGATGAAGCGCAAACGCTGTATGCATTGCTGCACAAGATACTTGATTCGGTTCGTAAGTGATATATACCGCTTTCTTCTCCTCCGGGAAGGCGTATGCGGAGGTATCGAACTCTTTCAATGCGTGGAGTACGAATGAAATATGGCTTCATTAGGGAGTGTAAAACCTGCAAAGCGTAAAACTGATAGGCGAGAGACTGCCGCTGCCAAAAAAGAGCCCAAGTTCGATTGCGCGAATTCGGGCTCTTTTATTGTGTAAATCAGCGATATATCGTTATAAGAACAAGTGCGCTGCAGGCAGGCTAATCCTGTTCGGTTACAGGCAATTTGCAGCCTTCGGAGAATTCTGCGGAACATACGCTTTCATCAAAGGAAACATCCGCCTGTATATCCAGCTCCAAATTGTTAAGTCGTTTATCCAGATTTTTCATTTGGATTCCCTCCTTACTTAAAGGTTCTGTTTACTATATGTCCCATTTTGCAGGAAGTGAAACCAAAACGTAAGGGAGAGGGCATTCCGCCCTCTCCCTTACTATGATAACATTTAAAATCGAAGGAACCAGGTGCTGATATAGCCAATCGTATCGTTCACCTTTACCTGCGTCCAATCGGTTCCCCTATCAAGCACTGTTACAGCGGTGCCTACAGGGAGTTTGCTGATAATGGAGGCCGACAGGTTTGCGCTGGTACGGAAATTCACGATGCTGCCGCCGTTGGGGTTTTTCACGGTGGCGGTGCCGGCATTGCCGGTCACTTTTATATAATCGGCAATCATGTAGCCTGTTTTGTCTCCCACCTGCACCTTATACCAGGCGCCTACGGTCTGGAGGATGGTGATAGACGTTCCGTTAGCCACCTTTTTCAAAACTGCGCTGGATAAAGACGCGGATTCTCGAAGGTTTAATACACTGCTGTTGGGGTTTTGCACAACGCCGTATTGGGTACTGGAACCGCCGGAGCCGCTTGTGAACAGGTACTTGGATGACATATAACCAATCTGTCCATTGACCTGTACTTTGTGCCATCCAACGCCCTTCACCAGCACATCCACTTTGGTACCGTTGGGATAGGAGGTGATCAGGGTGCCGCTTTCCGTAGGGGATTGGCGTAGGTTCAACCCAATGCCGGTGTTTGTGCGGATATACCGGGTGGCAACCACGCTGCCGGAGCCATTCGTCAAATATTTTGACATCATATAGCCGGTTTTCCCGTTAACAAGTACCTTGGTGAAAGTATCTCCGGTTTCCAGAACCTGTACCCAGGTGCCGGTGGGATATTGCCCCAGCACGCTGGCCGATAGGCTGGCCGTTTCCCTCAGGTTTAATGAGCCGCCTGAAACGGCGGAATAATTGCCATCGGCCAAAGATAAAACAGGGAACAGGCAGATCAAAATCATCATTATGGCGGCAAGGCCTCTTTTGTACATCCCGGGGCGCTTCACAATAAGGGACATTTGATGAATCCTCCTTAGTGATGTTGCGGCCAGGACCGGGGGCCCTTCCGGTGCATTGCCGTTCATAAGGAAAAACGACCGGGACAATCCATTTGTTCCTTCAAAAACCAATTTAATAATTTGGAAATATATTGTATGTCTGGAAGCTGCTTAACGGGCTTTTAGACTGTGGGAACTATCTTTTTGTGGTATACTTGAAAAGCGTTAAGAATGAATATGCGGGGGAATCACTCGCGGGAAGGAACTGTCATGCCTTTATATGAAAAGAGCATGCCCCGCATGGGGCAGGGCACCTGGCGGATGGGTGACAATCCAAAAAAGCGGCAGGAGGAAATCGCTGCGCTTCAGGAGGGGATACGCCTGGGGCTTAGCCTTATTGACACAGCCGAAATGTATGGAGACGGCCGTTCCGAAACGCTGGTGGGGGAGGCCCTTCGGGGCCTTGACAGGGATAGCGTATATCTCGTATCCAAAGTATACCCGCATAACGCGGATAAAAAGCATATCTACGCTTCCTGCGAGGCGTCTCTTTCGCGGCTGAATGTATCAGCGCTGGATCTATACCTGCTCCACTGGCGCGGAGGTGTGCGCCTGTCGGAAACCGTTTCTTGCATGGAGGACCTGAAACGCCAGGGCAAAATCCGCCATTGGGGCGTATCCAATTTTGACACTGCGGATATGGAGGAACTATGGACCATCCCCGGAGGGCAAGAATGCGCGGTGAATCAGGTATTGTACCATTTGGGTTCCAGGGGGATTGAATACAGCCTTTTGCCCTGGATGAAGGCTCATCAGGTAAAGTTGATGGCCTATTGTCCCCTGGCCCAACAGAGCCTTGTCAGGCGCGAATTGTATGAAAGCGGCGCAGTGCTTCAGGTAGCCGCACGATATAACATCACTCCAGCGCAGGTGCTGCTCGGTTTTTTACTGAGCGATCCTTTGACAATCCCCATTCCCAAATCGGGAAGCATCGCTCACGTTCAGGAAAACGCTGCCATGCTGAAAATCTCCCTTTCCAAGGAAGAACTGGACATGTTGCGTGATGCTTTTCCGGCGCCAAACCACAAAACGCCGCTGGATGTTGAATAGCCGAAAAGCCCAAAAAAAGCCGTGCAGCTTTTTGATTGCCCGGCCTTTTCCTTTTTGTCAATATTGAACTTCCACCGGCATCCGCGCCTTTGCGGATTCCATGATTGAAAGGATTACAAAGGATGTATTGGCCGCATCAAGCTTGCTTACACAAGCCCTTTGTGTGATATGTTCTTTATTTCCACTTTTCGAAAACAGGTGTTTTCATGGTCTTCCACTACGCCGACAGCCTGCAAAAAAGAATAGATGATCGTGCTGCCTACAAAGCCAAACCCCCGCTTTTTCAGGTCCTTGCTGATCCGGTCGGACAAAGCGGTGCTGCAGGGTGCGTCTTGATAAGAGGAATAGTCGCCAACCACCGGCTTTCCTTCCACATAAGCCCAGAGGTAGCGGTCGAAGCTCCCATATTCCTTTTGTATGTCAAGAAACAGGCGGGCATTTTTAATGGATGATGCAATTTTTAAGCGGTTGCGGACGATGCCGGGGTCTTCCAGCAGCTGCATATACTTTTCCTCGCCGTAGGATGCTACCTTTTCAGGATCAAAATCGTCATAAACTTTCCGGTAATGCGCTCTCTTTCTCAAAATCGTAATCCAGCTCAAGCCCGCCTGGGCCCCCTCCAGGACAAGAAACTCAAAAAGAACCCGGTCGTCATGAACGGGCGTACCCCACTCTTCATCGTGATATTTTACGTATAAGGGGTCCGTTCCGCACCAACCGCAGCGAAACATACAATCACCTCCAATAATATCAATTTACTTCTTGATCCCATGCAAAAGCAGCTTTCCCTGTTCCTCAATATCATGAGGAAGCTGTGGATGCAGCATCCGTGCCAGCAGATCCGGATGCGAAAGGCCCTTTATAAAAAGGTATTCCCGAATCAGACGGGCCTTTTCCTGCCTGCCAGGCATAACAAGGTAGAGTATGTACCAATCTTCCAAGGATGTAAGGGGGACATATACCCCCTTGACGAAAAATCCGTCAGGAACGGAAGCATCGTCAAAATGGTAGTGATACAAACCCATTTCATTCAGGATGCAAAACCCGCTCATCATGTCCACATCCACGCCGTCTATCTCAAAAGAGGAGAACACCTCCGTTTGGAAGATGGGCGATGGGGGATGGGCAACCCGGCGGCCCAATGAGGCCATCAGTTCGTCGGCCAAAAGAGCATCCTTTGGCGCAATCATCAAGTCAATATCATGAAAATCGTCCACAAGGCGGTGATGGTATAAAAGCAAGGACGCGCCCACACCCCAGAGTACATGATGATCGTTTAGTTTAGCGGCAATTTGCTTTAGAACGGCTTCTTTATGTTTATCCATCCTATATTACCCCTTCCCGGGACAGTTTCTTTTCGTACAGAAAAAACATCCCCTTGCGAAAGGTGACCGAACCGGCATGCAGGTATCCCAGACTTTCATACATTGCAAGAGCATGGGGGTTTTGGGAAAAAGCATCCAGCCGAAAAACCTCGTGCCCGTTCTCCCGGGCAATCTCCTCCGCATAAAGGGTCATCCGCCGGCCCAATCCCCGGTTTTGAAAGGCAGGATGCACGCACAACCTATGGAGCACCGCTGCCTTCAAGTGCGGAAACTGCCAGTTCCCCCCGCTATATTCCAAGGCCTGCTGTGCATTGATCACCATCACGGCGGCAATTTTCCCCTCTTCCATATGGCAGTACATCTCCTGATTTTGGATGTCAGCCTCTATGTCATCCCGTGCAGGGTATATTTCATCCCATTGGAGAATATTGTGCTCCACCATATTGCAAATGGCCGCCTGAAACAAGGCAACGATTTCATCCAAATCAGATACTGCTGCCAGACGAAGAGCTGGTGTCATTTGATGGCTCCTTCCTTCGGTGCATAAATCGGCTTTCGAAAGCAAGCATCCTCATGGTCATCCACAATACCGGCTGCCTGCAGATGGGCATAAATCACGGTGGAACCAAGAAACTTGAAACCTCTTGATTTTAAATCCTTGCTTACCTGATCAGATAGGGGTGTGATTGCCGGAATCTCCATCCAGCTTTCATAGTGATGGATGACAGGCTGCCCGTCCACAAAGGCCCAGAGATACTGGTCGAAACTGCCAAACTCCCTTTGTATCTCCAAAAAGAGTCCGGCATTTAGGATAGCAGCCTCTATTTTGCGCTGATTTCTGATAATACCGGGGTTTTGCATAAGTACCTGTACCTTTTCCGCATTATAAGCGGCCACCTTTTCCGGATCAAAGCCGTCAAAAGCGGCACGGTAATTTTCACGCTTACGCAGCACCGTAAGCCAGCTTAAACCTGACTGGGACACTTCCAGCACAAGAAATTCAAAATGCTTCCGGTCATCATGGATGGGAAGCCCCCATTCCTCATCATGATAGGTACGCAGCAAAGCGTCCGTTTCGCACCAGGCACAGCGGTTCATACACAGTGTCCTTTCATAACGGCCGATTCCCTTTTTCGTTGCCGTGTTTGAAGTTTCCCGTGGCCTTCGCCATTAAAAGCTGCACTTCCATAAAATCTGCCGTTTCGGCCTTTGCAAGAAACTTTTCTGCTGTTTTGCCGGAAAGTATGGTTATTTGTTTTCCATGCCAGGAGATAAATACCTTGCCATCTTTAGCGGCTCGGTAATCAAAAATGCCATTTTCTAAGACACCGTGCTTGTCCTTTTGGCTGCTCAAATGATTTAGTCCGCCTTTTTGCCAATTTGGAAAATGCTGTGTCTCCATTCTATCAAAAACAAAAAGCTGCCGCAATGTATTTCATGCGGCAGCCTATAGCCAAAAGTGTGCTATTTTTTTATATCTTTGAATTCTGTTACCATGCTTTTTGTTCGCTGTGCCAGCAGGCCCACTTCGCTGTTGCAGCTGAACAAACGCATGCCAAGCGCCTGGCACCAATGGAGGTATGCCATGTCGGATGCAATCACGCCGCTTGGTTTACCGGCCTGACTGGCGCTGCCTATTACCTTTTTAACCGCTTCCTCCATTGCCGGGGTGTGGAAATCTCCTGGCGCGCCATAATCGATGGATAAATCATTAGGGCCGACAAACAGGCCATCCAGCCCATCCACCCTGGCAATGTCCAGTGCATTTTGAACACCTTCCTGTGTTTCAATCTGGACAAATACCATCGTACGCCCGTTGGCCTTAGCCATATACTCCGAAAGCTTTCCAGGATTGTATTCGCTGTGAGGGCGCATGGTGGATGCACCCCTGCGGCCAAGAGGCGCGTACTTGGCGTACTGCACAGCTTCACGGGCCGAATCTGCAGTGGATATCATGGGCACAAGCAATCCATCCGCCCCCGCGTCCAGATACTTTTGAACATGTTCCCTGGCAACACAGGGAATGCGGACCAGAACGGGCAGCCCGATCCCGTTTCCTACCGCTGCGAGCGCGGCTACCTGAGAGTAGTCAAAGGCACCATGCTCGCAATCTACAATCACAAATTCAACGCCGCTTGCCCGGTAAATTCGTAAAATGTTAGGCGCGGCGATTTCAGATAAAAAGCAGCCGATTGCGCTGCGGCCTTCCAGGGCGTTTGTTATGATGGGATGCATATCATGCCTCCAAAGCAATGCTTTTCTCGGTTTCCTGAAGTCCGGCGCACCATAGGGATACCTGCATCAGTCCCGCGTAAACCTCATCTTCCATGGGGGATAAACGGCCCGGAAGGCCGGTGGTTCTTGACAGGATATCTTGCAGCACCGGATTGTTTCGGATTGCGCCGCCGCTGAATATCAGGTTACGGGCCGGAGCACTTTCTCCGCCGAGCATTTTAATGTAATGCTGATAGATGCTGCCAATATCATTCAAAGCAGCGTTGAACAGGTTGTCCAGCGTCAGGTTCGCCCGGTCTATATGATGGATGGCCCCGTCGGACAGCCTTTCCGGGAGCTCGTAAAAGCTTACATCCACTTGAAGCCCTTGAGCATCCCCGATGGAAAAGTCACTTAAAAAGCGGTTCCATACTTCTTCCCGGGACAGGGAAGATGCATAGATGCGTTTGCCTACATCCCGCAAAAAATCAATCAGCACATCCAGATTTCTGCCGCTGGGCATCCGGGAAACCATGTGGCAATACCACCTGCCAAAGTATGGGCGAACTTCATAGTAGGAAGGGTCTGCACGGCCTATGTCGGTAGTATCCCGGACCATAATGACCTGGCCGGCAGTGGCCATGTTAATTACGGCGTCTCCATCCCCTGCACCGCAGCCAAGCACGGCGCATTGTACATCGCCCATATCAGGGAACACGGGGATATCCTCGTCATCCACATGGTAAATTCCGCACGCTTCATACCCGGAGGTAATCCGGGGGAAGCGCAGACCCGAGAATCCCGCTTTTTCAATAAGGTCCTCGCGCCAGGCGCCAGCCTCAATATCCACAAGTCCTAAAGGTGCCGCATTGGAGATATGGCAGACGTTTTGGCCGGTGAGTTTGCTGATAATATAGGAACCCAAGGTGAATATCTCGGCATTTTTTCCAGTTTGAAAGTTGCGGGCATGGAGCAGGGCATACAGGTTGCACATACCAAGAGCAGGCTTTAAATATACACCGGTGGACCGCATCTCTTCCGGAGAAAACATCTCCTTCAAGTGGTCCAGATAGCTCTTTTCGCTGCCAGGCATGGGGCACAAGCATCTGGCGTCCTGCCAGGAGACGTATACATCTTCCCCATAAGCCGCATCCGACAGCACAAAGCCATGCATCTGTGTGGAAAGTACAATCCCTTTTAGGGAGGAGCAGCGCTGCCGGTATTCATTGATGAGGGTGAGTATGGTGGAGAGCACCAAGCTCATGTTCACCTCATGCACCAATTCATTTTTGTTGTATAGCTTACCGGCAACCGCTGTTTTACTTTTTTCAAGGATTTCCTTGGTCTTAAGGTTGATAAGCGCCGACTTGATGTAGCTGGAGCCTAAATCAATTGCCAGGAAATGCATCGCCATCCCTCCAAACATACGTGATGGGCGCTCTTTCATGGTCTTATCCCATCACAAGTCTTGGAAGGAACAAAACCAGATCCGGTAGCAAGATAATAACCACCAGGAAGGCAAACAGGAGAATAATCCAGGGCCACAATTCCCGTACCACTTTTTCGAAATTGAGCTTTTCAATGGAGCATACGGACATAAGCACAACGCCCACCGGCGGGGTGATATTGCCGATCATGGCATTAATGACAATGATGATTCCCGCATGAATGGGGTCCAGCCCGGCTTTGGCAATAAGAGGCAGCACCATGGGTACAAACAGCATGATGTTTACATTGGGATCAGACAGGCATCCCAGCACCAGGAAGAGAAGCATAATGCAGGCAATGATCAGCGCGCTGTTATCCCCGGCGAAACCTGTGATCAGATTAAAAATCTTATTTTGCAGGTTTTCTCTTGTCATGACAAAACTGAAAACCTTAGCTGCAGGTATTACCAACAACACGGAACCGCAGGTTTTAAAAACACTGACAATACTGTCCCAGAAGGATTTCAGATTCATGGTGCGGTACATCACAACACCCAGAAACAGCGCATAGAACACAGCCAGCGCAGAGGCCTCGGTCGTTGTGACAACGCCGGCATAAATGCCCGCCAGCAGGATTACAGGCGTCAGCATGGGAAGTATGCTGTGAATGAAGCTGAACAGGATATCCCGTATCATCAGCCGGAAAGGCAGCCGTTCGTTTTTCGGGTAATGGCGTCGGATGGAAACAAAAGCGCAGTATCCCATCATTACAAGGCCCATCAAAAGCCCGGGTATAAGGCCAGCTATTAGCAGCCGTCCTACGGATATATTGGCGACCATGGCATAGACGACGGCAGGGATACTTGGGGGAATAATGGGGCCGACGGTAGAGGAAGCAATGGTAACGCAGGCGCTGAAATCCTTGTCAAACCCCTTTTCCACCATGGCCTTATAGCTTAAATGCCCAATACCGCCTACATCTGCCACGGCGGAGCCGCTCATGCCCGCGAAGATGATGGAAGTGGCAATATTCACATGACCCATTCCACCGGGGATGTAGCCAACCAGAGCATTGCAAAATTTGAAGATACGGTCCGACACGGAGGTTCGGTTCATCACTTCCGCGGTGAGTATAAACATGGGAATCGCAATGAGCACGAAATTATTCAACCCCGTAAACATCTGCGTGCCCAAAAACATCAAGTCAACGCCTTTTATGACGGCATAGAGGACGGATGAGGAAATCATGGATACCGCAATCGGCATGCCCATCAGGAAAAGGACAGCAAATGTAGCCAAAAAAATAGTCAGTTCCAAGCGTAACGCCCCTTTCGTTCACGAACATCAGGCAGCCTGGCGCCGGGATTTTACCTGCTCCAGGGTGTTTTGCAGCATATTGTTGATGATGTGAACGCACATCAGCCCAAAGGACAGGGGCATCACAAGATAGATGTATTTCAAGGGAATCCGCAGCAGCCCGGACATGGTTACCTTGTCCAGCAGCCGGATCAGACTGGGAATATAGTACACAAAAACGACCAGCATCACCAAATTGGTGAAGGTATTTACGATATATTTCACACGGGCCGGCAGGAATGCCAGCACCGCCGTAACACGCATGTGACCATCATTGCCCATGATATACGCGCAGGACAAAAATCCAATCCAGATAAAGAAAAAGTTGTTCATCTCATCCGACCAGATGACAGGGAAATCAAATAAATAACGGGCGGCGGCATTAAAAAGCATCAAGGTGAGCAGTGCGCATAAGCACAGGGAGCCAACAATCATTTCAGCCGTTTGTAGAGCTTTGCTTATTTTTCCTGAAACGCAGCATGCTTTTTCCATGTGGACCTCCTTACTATAGGGACAGGATAGGGCGGAGCCTGGCTCCGCCCTTGCCCATCCCGGTACGGCCGCCTCAGCCTTCCAAAGCCTGAATGGCGTTGTACAGTTCAACCCAGTCGGGGTAGTTTTCAAGAACCATAGGTACCCGCTCCCTAAAGGGTGTGGTATCCACATCGCGAATGACGGTCATACCGTTGTCAATGCATTCCTGAATCAGCTTTTCCTCGTTTGCCTTGACCAGCTCCTCAATGCGGTTGGCCTCGAAGGTGAAGACTTCCTCCAGGATGGCCTGATCTTCGGCGGAGAGGGATTCCCAAGCGCTCTTGGACATTACTGTGCCGGAAACAGCCAGCATGTGCCCGGTGAGCATGAGGTATTTTTGGACCTCATAGAATTTCATGGTTACGATTTGCGTTACGGGGTTTTCCTCGCAATCGGCTACGCCGGTCTGCAAGGACATATAAACATCGCTGATCGGAATGGCGGTGATGTTGACATCAAATATGTTTTTCAATTCGCTGTAGGGCGGGAAGTCAACGCAGCGAAGCACCAGTCCGTCCAAATCATCCAGGGTGCGGATTTCTTTATTGGCCGTCAGGTGGCGGAAGCCAAAGTTGTAATGGTCAAATTGATGCACGCCTACCGCTTCGCCAATTTCCTTTTTCAGATCACCGTAAAAGTCGGCCTTTTTAAAGTTATCAAAATGGTCGTAGCTGCGGAAAACATAAGGTCCGAGCAGCACGCCGGCTTTTGCCAGCCAGTCGGAGGCGCTGTCCAGGCAGGCGAAATCCAATGCGCCCATCTGTACGGCGGTGATTGAATCATTGTACGTTGCATACGTCGCATTGGGGTAGATTTCCAGTTCCATTCTGCCGCCCGACAGTTCCTTGAGCTTCTCGTTGGCTTCCGTCAAGGCTACATGGACAGGATGGTTGGTTTGGAAAACATGGGAGAAAGTAAATTTCCGGGTCTCTGCCATTGCTGAACCCAAGGACGCCACCAGGAGAAGTGTCACCAAAACCAGAGCGAAGCATTTCTTCATAACCGTTCCCTCTTTCCTTTGGTTGTTTTATCAAAAGCGGTACTCCGCTTCTGTTCCCGTATTAACCATAGATGGACAGCACACCAGCAGAAATGTTTTGGGCATCCATGATATGCGCCTTCAAATATTCAAAGCATTTGCTGTTATCCGTAATGAGCAGTTCAAACAGCGTCCTGTGCTTTTGATAGAATTCAGCTACATAGTTTTCCCGATAGCCCTGGGTGGTGTTTAATTGCATCAGGGCATACATGACCGGAGTATTGATTTCCCAAGCCTTGAGCAGCGGGTTATTATCCGCAGTCTGCACAAGCGCCCGGTGAAATTCGATATCAATGGCGTACCAATCAATATCCTCCCGGTTTTCACTGTTAAGCTGCTCCATGCGGCGCAGCACAGTCAACATGGGGGTAAAGAAGGTGGTCCGCTTTTCCAGAACAATTTCCACAGCCCTGTTTTCAATCATCCAGCGCAGTTCATACATGTCCCTGGCAAGCTTTTGGGAAAAGCCGATTACTTCCTTGCGGCCGTTAGGCAGCATGCGAATCAACCCTTCCCCCTCCAGCGCCTGCAAAGCGCTGCGCACCGAGCCGCGGCTGGCATTGAATTGATTTGCGATATCGCTTTCCACAATTTTATCGCCTTGGCTGTACTTGCGCGTAACGATGTCAATGCGCAATTGTTCCAGTATACGCTCCGGCGTGACGGACCGCGGGGTGCTTTTTCCTTCCATCTGCTGCATATCAGGCCCTCCTAACTGGTAAATGAAGAAATGCCTCTTCATTATAAAAGGTCTCTTTGCAAATTGTCAACAAACCTGTCGGATTGTCGCCCAAAATGGCAAAGCAGCAGCAATACTTCGTTCTTTTGTAAAGTATATACTGCCGCTCTAAAATTGTCAACAATTTTATTTGATTGTTATCAATTATTTTGCTATGTTAACCTATTGTCAAATACTCCTTTTCCATCTCTCTGATCTTTTCCAGCAGCCAGGCGTTGACAGGTGTTGGAACCCCCGCCTTTTGACCGAGCCTGCAAATTTCTCCGCCAAATATATCTGCTTCGGTTTTCCGCTTATGATCTATGTCCTGCAGTGTGGAGGATCGCCCCTGGGCTGAAAGGCTGCGCAGCTGTTCTTCCCAAACTGTTATATCTTCTTGGCTTAATGCGATACCCAAAGCCCTGGCTACCTGAATTACTTCCGTTTGAGCCTGCCTCATTTTATCCATCGCCTGGGTGCTTGCAACCAAATCGCCATAGGAAAGGCCGTAGACCGCACTTACCTGATTTGCCCCCACATTCACCATCAGTTTCCACCACATGGCCTTTTCCATATCCAGGGGAATCTCATACGGGATGCGTGATGATTCAAAAAAGTCCTTGACCCTTGCTGCCCGTTCCGACAGATTTTCGTTCCTTCGTTCCCCAAACAAAATTTTCCCTCGGCGGTTCATGTTCACAGCATGACCTGTCCGGTTGGAATCAATGCCGGATCCCAGCGACAGCAGTACATGCTCCCATCCAAACCGCTGTGCCAATGCTTCTTCGCTGCTGATGCCATTGAGCAGGGAAAGGATCTGAGTATCATCCCCCATAAAAGGGACCATTTCTTCCGTGGCATGGGAGAGCTGGTGCCACTTGACGGATACAATAATCAGATCGGCTTTTTTGCCGGCCTCTTCTTTTGTTTTCAGGTCGATCAAAATCGGTTCCCCGTTGATGGTTACAGGGTCTTTTTCATAGCTTTCCTTTTGCGCCACCACAGCCCAGGCACACGCGCCGGGGTTGTTTTTCAATACACATTGCGCATAGATGCTTCCCACCGCACCCATACCGACAAAGGCCACGTTGCGAATTGGCTGCACGGCGATATCCTCCGCTTTTCGACCCGTTTTCCGAATGGAAACAGCATATCACAGATTGTTTGTGAAGTCATCACCTTTTCCAGAAGATTATGCATGCCTGAACGAAACCCTTTCCGTGTAAATTTGATTGGTATCCCTTGTCAAAAAGAAAAAAGGCGCAAATATTTCTGCGCCTTTTAGTCCGTTGAAAAGCAGGAGGTACTATATCAATCTTATCTGTGTGAAAGCGGCGCAGGCGTGATGTTGCCCAATATCATGGGCGCTATGGCACCGGTGGCGCTGGGTACGTTGCCCATGCGGCCCTGCAAGGTTTCGTAAGCCAACAGGGCGAAGGCGACGGCTTCCTTGGCGTCTGCGGAAAAGCCCAGATCCTCCTGGGTAATGACCGCACATTCGGGCAACAATTCTCTGATCATGCACACCAGGGTATTGTTGTGGCTGCCTCCGCCGCCCAGGATTACTTCATCGATGGAAGTATAGGGGAATACAAACCGGCGGTAATTCTCCGCCATGGAAAGGGCAGTGTATTTTGTGGCCGTGCAAAGCCAGTCCTCCGGCGCGATGCCTGGGTGTTCCTTTATTGCCAGGTCCACAAACTGCGCGCCGAACAGTTCCCGCCCTGTGGCTTTGGGCGGCGCAAGCGTAATAAAGGGGACATTCATCCATTCGGCCAGGAGCATTTCATCTACCCGGCCTGTGGCGGCAATACGACCCTCGTCATCATAGGGCAGGCCATACAGCCGCTGGCACAATTCGTTGATAATCATATTTGCGGGGCCGGTATCAAAGGCCATCACCTGATTTAGCTCGCAATGCCTGGGCAAAATCGTTACATTGCCAATGCCCCCCAGGTTTTGAAGCGCCCGGGCCTTCTCCCCCCGGTAAAGGAGATATTCCGAATAAGGGACCAGCGGCGCGCCCCGGCCGCCTGCGGCCATATCCATGGCGCGGAAAGAGGAAACCACCGTAACGCCGGTCTCATAGGCAATAATGGCCGGTTCGCCCAATTGCAAGGTGGAAGCCACGTTGACTTCCTCGTCCACGGGAATATGGTACACTGTTTGCCCATGGGAGCCGATGCAATCAAGCTTTTCCATGTCAAAGCCAGCCTGACGGCACACTTCCCGGGCCGCCTGTGCAAAGGCATAGCCAAGTTCCACATTCAGGCTGCAGGTAAGCGCAATATTGGACTTATCAAGAGAGCAGCAGTCCATAATTCTCCTGCGCAGTTTTTCATCCATGGGCAGTGTGCAAAACGAAACGAGGCGGGGGCTTTTATCCCCAAGCTCAACCAATGCGGCATCAATGCCATCCAATGAAGTGCCGCTCATCATGCCAACTACATAAGCCATAGGGTTTCCTCCTTACAGGTGATGACAAGCTACCTGATGGGTATCGGATATCTGGGTGAATTCCGGCATTTTTTCCTTACATATCGCACTGCAGCGGCTGCAGCGGGTATGGAAGGGGCAGCCGCTGGGGGGATTGGCGGGACTGGGCACATCCCCATGAAGGAGGATGCGGTTCTTTTTCAAAAGAGGGTCTTTTACCGGAACGGCGGAAAGCAGTGCCTGGGTATAGGGGTGGCATGGGTTTTCATATACCTCTTTTGTATCACCTGTCTCCATAATTCGGCCCAGGTACATGACCCCAACGCTGTTGCTGATATGGCGCACCACATTCAAGTCGTGGGAAATAAAGATCAGGGACAGGTTCATATCCTGCTTTAGTTCCATTAACAGGTTCAATATCTGAGCCTGAATGGATACGTCCAGCGCGGATATGGGCTCGTCCGCCACCACAAAGCTGGGCCCGCTGATTAATGCCCGGGCAATGGAGATACGCTGCTTTTGTCCGCCGGAAAACTGGTGGGGATAGCGGTTCAATTGGTCCGGGGACAGCCCCACTTTTTTCAGCATATCCTGCAGCCGGTCTTCCAGTTCGGCCTTATCCAGATTGAAGTGTATGCGCAGCGGCTCACTGAGCAATTGCCGCACTGTCATCCGGGGGTTTAAGGAACTGTAGGGGTTTTGAAAAACAAATTGCATATCCCGACGCTTTTTGCGTAAGGCTTCCGCATCCAGTTTTGCTACGTCCTCCCCCTGAAAAAACACCTGGCCTCCGGTGGGCTCGATCAACCGTAAAATGCTTGCGCCGGTAGTGCTTTTACCGCAGCCGGATTCCCCGACAAGGGCAAATACTTCCTGCCGCCGGATTTGAAAACTCACATCCTCCACGGCATGAACGTGGCCAACCACTTTTTTCAAAACTCCGCGCTTGATGGGGAAATAGGTTTTTAAATGGCGTACATCCAATAAAATATCATTCATGCTGCGCCTCCTCTCCCCACAAAAAGCAGCGGCAAAGGTGATTTGGAGCGATTTCCTTGATATCCGGAGCTTTTTCCCGGCAGATGGGCATGCATTTGTCACACCGGTCGGCGAAACGGCAGCCCGGTTTCCACTGCCCGCCGGGCGGCACCATGCCGGGAATCGCATAAAGCTTTTTCTCCGCCCCACCCAAGGATGTTACTGCATGCAAAAGTCCCCTGGTATAGGGGTGGGCTGTTTCATGAAAGAGGGCGGCTACCGGAGCCTGTTCCACAACCTGCCCGGCATAAAACACCGCCACCTCTTCGCAGGTTTCGGCAATCACGCCCAGGTCATGGGTAATCATGATAATGGAAGTGTCCCTGTTTTCCTTCAGCTCGTTCATCAAATCCAGAATCTGTGCCTGAATGGTCACATCCAGCGCCGTAGTAGGTTCATCCGCAATCAAAAGCCGGGGATTGTTGATGAGGGCAATGGCAATCATGATCCTTTGCAACTGCCCCCCTGACAATTGATGGGGATAGCTTTGCAGCGTCTGTTCAGGCCTGGGGATATTCACCTTTTTCAGCATTTCCAGGCTTACATCGTCCATGGCTTTATGACTCAGATCCTTATGGTGAAAGGACAGCGCCTCAATCATCTGCTGCCGGATGGTGAATATGGGGTCCAGCGCCGTCATGGGCTCCTGAAAGATCATGGCGATCTCCCGGCCCCGGAAGCGGCGCATTTGGGTGATATCGATTTTGTTGATATCCACCTCACCCTCCAGGCTGTCAAAGCGTATGCTGCCGCCGGTAACCCGAAGGGGATAGGGCAGCAATTGCATAACAGACGAGGCGGTAATGCTTTTGCCGCAGCCGGATTCCCCTACAATCCCAAAGCTTTGCCGGCGCTTGATTGTCAGGTTGACACCTTCCACCAGGCGCACCGTTTCTTTTTTTCGGGGGGTTTCAATGACCAGGTCCCTTATTTCAAGTAAATTATCCATCTTCCCGCCCCCTTACAATTTCAATTTCGGGTCCAGCACATCCCGCAGGCTGTCCCCGAGAATATTGAAAGACAAGATGGTCAGGATGATGAACAGCGCCGGGAAAATCACCAGCCAGGGCGCCATTTCCATATACTTTCGGCTGTCAGACAGCATGGAACCCCAGGACGGATCGGGGGGCTGAATGCCCAGGCCCAGAAAGCTCATGGATGCTTCGGTCAGAATGGCCCCGGACAGGGCCAGCGTTGCCTGCACCGTAAAGGGTGCCATAATGTTTGGTGTTACATGGCGAAACAGTATGGCAAAAGACTTTAGACCAATGCTCCGGGCATTTTGAATATAGTCCATGGATTTGACTGACTTTACCGAGGCCCTGACTGTGCGGGTAAACACGGGGATGTTCACAATACCGATGGCAATCATGGTGTTGATGATGCTGGTGCCCAAAGCCGACACGATGAACAGCGCCAGCAGAATAGATGGGAAGGCAAAAATAATATCCATGACCATCATGATCGTGCTTTCTACTTTTCCTTCAAAGTAGCCTGCCATCATGCCGAAAAGGTACCCGAATCCCGCGGCAATGCCCACGGAAATTATGCCTACCACTAACGATACCCTTGCCCCATAGATGATCCGGCTGAATACATCCCGGCCGAAGTTGTCGGTACCGAATAGGAAGGAGGAGGTTGGAGCCATCAGCTTTGCGGTCTTTCCGCCTACCTTTACCATTTCCGCCACGTCATAGGGGGCAATCAAAGGGGCAAAAACAGCCATGATGATGACCAGAACCACACCTATCATGCCCCATCGGCCCAGGCTGTCGGCCCACAGGTTTTGCAAAAGCGTCGTTTCCCCGGAGGACAGGCGCTTGCGGTTGACGGTTGCTTTTTTCATACTGCCTGCTCCTCCCTAATTATAAGAAATCCGCGGATCGACATAGGTATATAAAATGTCTACCAGCAAATTTATCGTCACGTACAAAAAGGCAATGAACAAAACGCATCCCTGGACTACGGGATAATCCCGCTGGTTGATAGCGGTCAGGACCATTTGCCCTAAACCCGGCAGAGAAAATATCTGCTCTACCACCACCGTGCCGCCCAATAAGCTGCCAAACTGCATGCCTACCAGTGTGATAATTGGAATGCAGCCGTTTTTCAAAGCATGCTTAAAAATTGTTACCCGCTCCGACGCGCCCTTGGCGCGCACGGCTTTGATAAAGTCTTGGCGCATAACTTCCAATATGGAGGAGCGGGTCATGCGCATGACAGAGCCGGACATGATGGCCCCCAGCACAATGGCCGGAAGGATCATGATTTGCAGGTTCACCGCCGGGTTCTCCATAAAGTTCACGAATCCTACCGGCGGGTAATACCCGAAGGCTTTTGATAAAAATAAAATCAGAAGCGTTGCAAAAGCAAAATTGGGCATAGACACGCCAAGCAAGGCGGTTACCCGCACCACTTTATCCACCCAGGTGTTCCGCTTCAAGGCCGAAAGGATGCCCAAGGGAATGGCAATGATCCAGGAGATTACGCATGCCAGCAAAGTGAGTTCAGCAGAAATGCGGAAGCGGTTCATGATTTCGGGAAAGATTTCCGCACCTGTGCGGAATGACACGCCGAAATCTCCCTTCACGGCATTTCCAATCCAGGTCAAATACTGCATATACAGCGGTTGATCCAGACCCAGGCGCTTTTCCCACATAGCCCTAAGCTCTGGTGTCGCTTCAATGCCCAGCATGCCGGAGACTACGTCCCCCGGTATCAGCTGCATAATGATGAATATACACAGGCTGATGCCGATCAATACTGGGATGAGCATCAAAAGCCTGCGCAGGATGTAATCGCGCATGACGCATCTCCTTCAAAGGGAAAATGGAGAAAGGCCGCGCCCCCGCCCGTGGGGGAGGGAACGCGGCCCTTTTAAGACGATGGATTACTTGGTTAGCGTCGCTTTGGAAAAGTCATTGGCATTGGACGCATTGGGGGTAAATCCGGTGAGTTCCTTCCTTGCGAAGAAATAGTCCATGGGGCTGGCAAAGGTCACGTTGGGGCATTCCTCCAGAATGATATTCATGGCTTCCTGATAATATCCACGGCGGGCCTCTGTATCGGTCGTGCCGGCACCCAAAGCGCACAGTTCATCCACGCGGGCGTTGGAATAACCGGCAATGTTGGCAGCGCCGCCTGTAGAGAAGAAGAAGGCCACAGCCCGGCTGGGATCTGAACCGGCGCCGTTTTGGCAAACCATCATCTGAAAGCTCTTGTTGTTCCATTGATCAATATATTGAGCATTTTCTACGTTTTCAACTTTGACGGTGATGCCGATTTCAGCCAACTGCTGCTGAAGCACCGTGGCCAAATCCCGCAGGGTATCCAATAGGCCTGTGGTCAACGTCACTTCAAAGCCATTGGCATATCCTGCTTCCGCCATTAAAGCCTTTGCTTTTTCAATATCCTGTTGGTACAGGGGGTGATCCTTTACCTCAACGGCCCAATGGCCCATGGAAGCGGGAGCAAACCCGGAAATCACCGCCTGGCCGTCGTACACCAGGTCGAGGATCTCGTCCCGGCTTACCGCCAGGCTGATGGCCTGGCGTACCCGCACGTCTTTGAATACGTCTAGGGACAAATTCAGGCACAGGGTTTGATAGTTGCGGCTCTGGTAGGAAAGGATCTGGATGTTGCTGTCGCCGCTGACCAGGGGCACACTAGAGGCGTTGCCCACGATCAATTGCACTTGGCCGGTGCGCAGCGCAGCCAGGCGGGCGGACATATCGGTCATCACATAGTATTCAATGCTGTCAAAAGTGGGCTGTCCTTCCAGATAGAAGTCTTTGACGCCATTCAGTACCACACGATTGTCCGGAACCCATTCTCCCAGGGTGTAGGGGCCGGTGCCTGCATCTGCACGTAAAATGTCGCCTTTGTTTTCTTCTACCACTTCTTTGCAGACGATGGAAGCATAGGTGCTGGACAGGTTGGCCAGGAATGGGGCGTTGATGGAGGACAATACAAACTTCACCGTATAATCATCCACCGCTTCCATGGAGGAAATCATGTTAAAGTAGTTGCCGCTGTTCCCCAAAGCGCCAAGGTCAGGGGAAAGGATGCGCTCAAAGCTATACACCACATCCGCGGCGGTCATTTCACGGCCGTTGTGGAACTTCACACCCTTGCGAAGATGGAACACATACGTCGTTTCATCCGGCTGTTCCCAGCTTTCAGCCAGTTCGGGGATGACATTCAGGTCCTCATCCACATCAACCAATTGGTTGTACATCTGATTGATCATGCGAATGGAAGCAACGGCGGAAATGGTGTGGGGGTCAAAACCTACGGGTTCCGCATCGGTGCCGTACTTGAGTACATTGGCGCTTTCTGCCAAGGCCGAAACGGAGCTTAGCCCCAGCATCATGCACAGGGCCAGAACCAGAGCGACGATCTTGCGCATACCTGAATCCCTCTTTCCTAACATTCATCTATCCGAAAAGTCGAAAGACTTTAAGGAGCAACACAATCCGCCAAAGCCTGAAACAAAGCCCGGCGGTAATCGTTTGTACCGTTTTGATTTCTTTCCTCATAGTAAAGACGGTTGGTGAATGCCACAACTCCCAAATCTTTAGCGCGGGATATGTAAATTGCAGTGCCGGTAAAGCCTGTATGCCCGCACCCCATGGGATACATATCACCCACCTGAAAGCCCAGCCCCCGGCCGGGAGCCTGTTCCTCCATGGCACATTGGAGAAGGGGGGAGCCGGTATTCAAATACAACCTGCACAAAGCCTCATAGGAAGCCACATCGGAAAACAGACCAGCGTGGCCTGCCACCCCTTTGAAATAGTAAAATGCATTGCCGTCGTTTACCTGGCCTTTCACCGTCTCATGAGAGCGCCAGCCGGAAAAAACAATGCCCCGCTCCCGGCACATCTCTTCTTCAATGGGGTTGCCATAGGAGGATGGGGCAATGGGCAGGGAAGAATCGGGACAATAACAAAACCCGGACAAGGAAAGGGAACGGCTTAAAAGAGCCTGTACGCATTGGCTCAAGGGGAGCTGCATAATTTCTTCTACCAACCGGCCCAGGATGATAAAATTGATATCGCTGTATTCCACACCTTCCCGGGGCTCATACAGGGATAGAATCTCATTCAGCACAGCATAAAGGTCCCCTTCTTTTGCATAGAGGGGATACCAGGCTACCAGCCCCGAGGTATGTGTAAGCAGCTTTTCCACCGTGACATTCTGAAGGCGCTTAGCAAGACCAGGCCATTGCGCCATTTTAGGCAAAAGTTTTAGTATGCGGTCTTCCAGCCCGAATTTCCTTTGGTCAATAAGCAGCAGCACCTGGGTAGCTGTTGCAATCTTGGTAAGGGATGCAACGTCAAAGAGGGTATCCGTTGTCACGTCCCCGAAGGCAGCCCTATACAAGGTATCATGATGTGTAAACACGCTAATAACGGCGCTGGGGAAATAACCTCTGCGCCGGAAATCTTCCGTGATGGAATCTACCGCCTGGCGGATGCGCTCCCGCAAGGCTTCACCCGGGGTTATCAACATAATACAAGTCCCCCAAATGAATTAAAAAAGTGTTATAGAATAGACCGGCACAAGCCGCTTTCAATTGTTATTGCTTGGCTATCATACCATATTTCTCCCATATTTACAAGTTGCATATAGCCTTCTTCACGCGGGTTGCCGTAACTGGGATTAAATAATACAAATTCAAAAAAACCATATTTGAATCAGGCATTTTATGAAAGAATGGAGACAATATGCCGTGCTAACGCCAATGGGTTTTCAAGCATTGGCAGATGACAGCATTGATCAACAAAGCCAATAAGGAGCCTCTCCAAATGCTCCTTATTCAAGTTCAAGTCATCCAGCAAAAACGGGTAGTCCTTCCTTCCGCGATCGCCATACAAAGCATACACTGGATGATGAATTTGTTCCAAGTATTTTGTATAATCAAAATTCTCTTTCAGGCTGGATTTCAGCGCCATGGTATAATGCACATCTTCTTCTTTCAGCATTGCGTAAACCTTTTCGCCCAGAGTTGCTTTGTTTGATTCCATCATAAGGTTTCGGTAAAAGGGTGCTGTTGGTTTTAAAAACGATTCCAAAAGGATTGTCTTTTGAAGATGCATTTCCGGCTTGGCGGATAAATGCAAAGCGATAATCCCGCCCATGCTGTGACCAAGTATAAAATCATAAGGAGGATGGTTCACAACATGGTTCTCAAAAACCCATTCGGCCAAGTCTGCCGCCGATGAGCAGCGGATGGTTACGTCCCTTGGATAGGCAGCATAGTCTATATCAAAATCTGTAAGGTGGTCTTTTATGCCGTCCCAAACCCATGGCTGGCAATTCAAACCGTATAAAAATAATCCGTGCATTTTGTCCTCCCAATTTGATGTTTTCAGACTGGCAAAGCCTATTCTACTACAAAAAGAAAGCGGCAGCATAAAAAAATGCTGCGGCTTGTAAGGTTTGTATAAGCTCACTTTTTTTTCTTATTCTTTTATAACCGGAATCCAGATCTCTACATAATAATCTTCCGCATCAACATCGTTGCGAAAGTATTTCTCCATGGTGGGCAATGAAGATTGCTTATAGCTGCTCTGGGGCAAAAATTCCCCGTAGATTCTGCCCCAGGTCTTACCAAGCGTTGGGTTGATGGGGCCGACGGATTCAAAAACCAGCCACGTGGATTTGGGAATATGGGCGACCTTCAGGTCCGCCGTATCATTTTGCTCCGTTTCAATCCCAACCATATAATCGTTATAGCCTTCCTCGTTGTAGCCAAAACAAATCCCGAGGGTAAAGTCGTTTATGCCGATTTCACACAGCCCTTGGATGGTGCCGTCTTTTTTGCATGTATCCCAGAACGCCGGTATGATATTGTTTTCCAGTGATGACGTTACGATTTTTCCTGCTACCTTGAAACTTTCTTTTTCCACCACCCGGTAATTCATCTCTTCATCCCCTTTGATCGTCAGTGTAAAGGAAAGGCGTGGGTAAGATTTTAGTTTCATATTCTGCTGTCTGGCGGCGACAGGCGAAATGCCATGCATTTTCTTGAAGGCTACACAGAAGGCATCGGACGATTCATAGCCATATTTCATGGCGATGTCTATCACCTTGTAGTCGGTGGACTGTAATTCAAAGGCTGCCCTTGTGAGCTTTCTCCTGCGGATGTATTCGGAAAGCGTAATACCCGTTATCAGGGAAAAGGTTCGTTGAAACGACCCGGCCGGGCACAGGACAATCTTTCCGATGGCTTCAAGGCTTATCTCATCATCCAGGTGCGTTTCAATATACGTGATTACTTCATTCAGCCGGTCAATCCATTCCATGCATCCCACTCATTTCCTTTCAGACAAATTGTATCATTGATTCATTAGGTTTTCCCGTCATTTACCGCACCAAAAAAGACGGGAGGAGCAAAACGCTGTATTTGTATACCCAAATGATATATCATCTGGGATATAAATTGCAAATCGAGAGGCAGGTAAGCAGTGGGCTGCTTGCCTGCCTCTCTCATTTGGGCATTCTTTAGCGCTTTGATTTTGCACAAAGTTGTATAGGTTTATCAGTGGATCTGACATGATTGGCCATTCTGCTTATCCCTTAACTGCACCGGCTGTCAGGCCGGAAATGAGGGATTTCTGGCCAATGATAAAAACGAGGATGGACGGTACCAGAATCATGATTGCACAGGCCATAATGGGGCCATATGCATTGCCGTCGGCGTTTTGTAGCATACCAATGCCAATTTGCACTGTGCGCATCTCTGCTGAATTGGTTACCAGCAGCGGCCATAAATACTGGTTCCAAATGCCCAGGAACGTGTAAATTCCCAGCGAACCCAAAAAGGGCTTTGTTAGTGGTAGCCCTATCTTCATAAAGAACTGAAAGGAATTGCAGCCATCAATTCGGGCAGACTCGCTGAGCTCCTTGGGCAGCGATAAAAATGCCTGCCGCATGTTAAACACGCAGAATGCACTGGTCATATAGGGCAGGATCAAAGCGCCAAACTTGTCGATCATCCCCATTTTTACCACTGTAAGGTAATTTGCAATAATGATGGCCTGCCCGGGAATCATCATCGTGGCCAGCATTAGAAAGAACAAAAACTTTTGCCCTTTAAATTTTAAAATGCCAAATGCATACCCCGCAAGGGCGCCTGTGAACAACTGACAGGCCGTGCAGGAAACAGCAACGATGACGGAATTCAGGATAAAGCGGAAGATAGGTGCCATCCGCAGCGCATCAACATAGTTTTGTGTGTAAAAGGAGGAGGGAAACAGAGCGGGGGGATAGTTGATCAATTCAGCCTCCGTCATAAAGCTGGCGTTCAAGGCGTACAAAAGCGGTGAGATGAGAATCACACCGACGATCAGATTGACAAAGAAGAATAGCCATTTGACACTTTTACGCTCAATCATCAGTAGGTCACCTTCTTCTCCAGCTTGAATTGAATCAACGTCAAAATAAAGATCAGTACAAACAAAATGACGGACTGCGTTGCCGCCATGTAAAAGCGTGAATAGCGAAACGCTTCCAGATAAATGTTGTACACAATATTTGTCGTATACTTACCAGGGCCACCTTGGGTTAACAGGTTAATTTGCGCATAGGCCTGAAAAGAATTGATGATGTTGATAACCAGCAAAAAGAAAAGCGTTGGTGAGATGCACGGGAAAGTCACATGCCAATGCTTTCTGAAAAATCCCGCGCCTTCAATGGACGCTGCCTCGTACAGCGAATGGTCCACCGACTGCAATGCTGCAATGACAAAAATGAAGTTCAAACCTGTATTCATCCAAATGGTCACAAAGGATACGGAACCCAGCGCATACTTGACACTGCGCAGCCACTTGATGTCAGTCTGAAGAAGATAGTTGAGAATACCAAAGGTAGGATGCATGATGAAAAGGAAAATTACTGAAATAGCAGCAGATGAAACTGCCAAAGGCATGGCATAGATGGTTCGGAAAACACCACGGCCAAAGAATTTCTCATTGGCA
This sequence comes from Bacillota bacterium, assembly GCA_023392515.1. Classification (GTDB taxonomy): domain Bacteria; phylum Bacillota; class Clostridia; order Christensenellales; family Aristaeellaceae; genus JAEVYX01. The sequence goes on from JAEVYX010000126.1 coordinate 42,459, forward strand.
ATGATTCCGGTGACCAATCCGATCAAAATGGAGCCGGCGACAACGATCAGCGCAAAATTGAATGTGACGCCCAGAATTTGCTGGAAATCGATTGTCGAAAAAGATTCTATATAATTTTGCAGGCCAACCCGCTCCACAATCACACCATTGGCGTTTGTAATAGCGGTGCTTAGGTTGATGGTATTCCCAAAGGGGATGAACACAAACAGCGTTAAGATAATCATCGAGGGAAGGATATATAAATAGGGAGCAATGTAAGACCCGATTTTTTTACCCCTTACACTGACTGATTGCTGTGTGGCTAATGCACTTTTCATGATGCTCCATTCCTTTTCGCAATGTAAATAAGGGCGCTCCCGTAGGGGAGCGCCCCTGACATTAGCGCTTATTCACCGTAAGCCGTTTTGTTATAGCTCTGAATCGCAGCATTGTCCTTGGTCGCAATATTCTTCAGCATATCGTCAACAGACTGGGCATCATCAAGATACAGAGCAGCTTCTTCCTGGAAAATCGCGCGGAGTTCGGGCATTACGCCAACGGATGCGCCCTGGGTAGCATAGCTCTTGGGGCAGTCATGCAGCTGGTTGATCGCCGTCAGGAAGTTCGGGTTTTTCTTCAGATATTCTTGGAAGCTGGGCTGATCATAAGCCGTCATGTTCGCGCAGAAGTAACCGGTATCCATGCTGAACTGCGCAGACACGGGCGCGGAAGTCGCATACTTGATAAAGGTCCACGCATCGGCAACGCGCTGTTCATTATCCTGCTTGCACAGCCAGAGGTTCGCGCCGCCAATGATGACGCCATACTGTGTTTTTTCCAGCATGCTGGGCAGGTACGCAGTGCCCAGTTCAAACTTGCCGTCGCTGCCTTTCAACAAAGTCTGCAGCTGAGCGGTAGATTCCAAGGTAATGCAGGTCTGTCCGGCCAGGAAGCCATCCCGGGCAGCGGCGTTGTCCGCACCAAAGTTGTAAATGATATTGTCGTCGACCATCTGTTTCCAGGTTTCCATGATCGTCTTGCCAGCACCGTTGGTGTCAAACTCAATTGCATTGGCATGCCCCGTACGGCCATTGTCATTGTTGACATAGTTGGCGCCCATGCCAGCCAGGAAGTTTTCAAAGAACCAACCGTAAATCGGCAGGCCCATGGCATAACGGGTGGTACGATTGCCTTCTTTAATGGTCAGCTTATCGGCGATTTCAGCAATTTCTTTGAAGGTCGTGGGGGGATTTTCGGGATCCAGGCCGGCTTCTTTGAAGGCCGTCTTGTTGTAATACATGATGGGTGTGGAGGGGTTGAAGGGGATGCAAACCATCTGGTCGTTATAGGTATAATAATTGCGCAGCGCCGGCTCGATATTGTCAATCGAGATGTACGGTTCGGCGTCTTTTTCCAGCATTTCCTGGAAGGGGATGGTCCAGCCGGAATTGACAAGGAACGTGGTTCCCAATTCAAACATCTGGAACATATCAGGGCCGGTTCCCGCGGGCATGGCAGCTTTCAATTTCGTCAATGCGTCGTCATATCCGCCCTGGAAAATTGCCGTCACCCAAATGTCGCTTTGGGAGGCATTGAAGCCGTCTACCACACGCTGCACAGCTTCGCCGATTGTGCCGCCGAAGCAGTGCCAGAAAATAACTTCACGGCGTCCTTCGGGAACGGGGGCGGGGGTGGCTGCATCAGTTGTCTGGGCGACCGCTGGAATGGCAGCGCAGGTCAACAGGAGGCACAGGGCCAGCAAACAGGATAGGAACTTGGAAAGGGTTTTCATGGGAATCCTCCTTTATAACGGCCTTTAGACCGTTTATTAACATTAATATATTCTGCATATACGCTCGCTCATTTCGATGGTTAATATTAACATAAACCAGCGTTGAAATCAACAGCTTTGTTATACTTTAAACATATGTTTTTTTCTTGCCGCGGGGCGACTGATGTTTTGAAAAGAAAGGTTTGATTTCACCTTACGGAAGTGCGCTACATTTGGGATTATTACTTTTCGCATTAACCCGAAACACAGGTGGTTTACTATGTCGGGGAAGTAGTGGATACCGCCGTCAAGCAACACCTGGCCGAAGAGCCAAATAGTCTTCCGGTATTACGAAAACAGAGAGTGCCGCATTATACGGCACCCTCTGTGCATGTAGCTTTCTGATAAAGTATGAATCCCAGTCTGCCTGTGAAGTACCATTCCTTTAGCCTGCTGCTATTATTACTTCCGGGCGCCCTTGCCGCCCTGCATCGGGTTGGAATTATCGTTTTTGTTAAATCCTTGTCCGTTAGGATTTGCATCTATACCGAAACTGCCAAACATGCCGCCTTTGCCTACGCCTGTGATGCCTGCGTCGCGCAGCGAGCTAGTAAACTTTTGGCGCGCCTGCTGCATTGTGCTGATGGCAGTTTTGATGATTGAGTTGGTGCTTGCGTTCTGGGCCACCTTGGTCCACAGGTCGCTTTGGCCTTGCGCACTCAGCGCGTCAGCTTGTGCCTGGGTCAATTGGCCTGCATCTGCCAGTGCCTGCATGGCCGCCTTGCGTTCGTCGCCGGTCTTGGTATTTGCCTCATAAAAGGCCTTGTACTGTTCGGCGCTCCATGCGGCCTGGTCGAGATCGGACAGGGATTTCTGGGCGGCGCGCAGTGCGGTGTATGCATCCACATCAGCCTGGGCTACGATGCTGGCAGCCATCAGGTCGGACAGTACCGCGTCTTCGACCTGCTCATATAGCGCGAGTGCGCTTTCATATGCAGTCTTTTGTTCATCGGTGAGCGAGCTGGTATCGACGTTATAGTCGCCGATCATGCGGCCGCTGCTGCCGCGGCTAAGGGATTGTACGTGAACCGTCGCACTTGTCGTGGTGTCCGCCGTTGTTGCCAGCGCCTGGGGCGAGGTCTCTGCCAGCGATGTAAACGGAATCGATATGGCCAGCACTAGTCCAAGCAGCACGGGGACTCGCTTCATTTTTTGATTGTTATTCTCGTTAACCATACTTTTGTCTCCTTCTATTATGATTATCCGACTCTTTCAGTGGACACATTCAGTATAACGCCGCATTGTGACAGGCTTATGATAGCCTCTGGCATGTTGTGTGAATGCGCCGTGAAAGCAGGCGGCGCTTAACCCGAAGTGCGGATACCGCTTGTTTTCTATAAGGGCATTTCAAAATAGAAGCGGGCCATCTATAAAGACAGCCCGCATTTCTTTTCACTTTATTTCTTGAGCCTGGTTTCTACGCATCGTCTTGTGTGGAAGCGATTTCTATTCTTTTACTCCTTGCCTTCCAAAGAAGTTGATTGCATATATTCATCCATGGCTTGAGCAACGAGCTTGGAATAGCGAACCGCTTCCACAACCGTTTTGGCTCCCAGAACCACATCCCCCGAAGCAAACACACCCTTCCTTGTTGTCGCTCCCTGCTCGTCTACCATCAATAGCCCGGTCGAGTTTACCTCAAGGCCTTTGGTGGTGGAGACAATTCTGTCTCGTGGGCCCTGACCAACGGAAATGATGGTTGAGTTTGCAGGATACAGCTTTTCCGTACCGGAAAGACAAGTCAGCTTTCCGTTCTCGCTAGTTACGGTGTCCGCAAGAATCGGGCCCTGAGGCGTTATGCGCACAGGAATTTTCCCGCACTCAATCTGTACACCGTCTGCAAGCGCATAATCCATCTCCAGCCTTGAGGCGCTGATATTCTCATGCCTTGCGTAGCATGTCACATATCGAGCCCCCTGACGGATGGCAGTTCGTGCAACATCCATTGCGGAATTGCCTGCGCCAATGACAGCCACCCTGTCACCGAGGCTGTAACTTTCAGGATGGCACAGGTAGTTGATGGCATAATGCACATTCCCCAGCGATTCGCCGGGAATCCCCAGGCTTCTGGGCCGCCATACCCCCGTGCCGACAAATACCGCCGTATATCCGTCCCGAAACAGGTCATCCAAACTGATGGTCAAGCCTATTGCCGTATTCATCCGAATCAGAATGCCCATCTTGCCCAAAAGCTCACAATACCTGTCCAAAATGCTTCTAGGCAGGCGGAAGGCGGGAATGCCGTAGCGCATGACACCCCCGATTTGATCCTTTGAGTCAAACAGCGTTACGCCATAACCGCGCCTTGCCAATTCCACCGCAATGGTGATCCCGGCCGGACCCGCGCCAATAATGGCTGCTTGCGTGTTTTTGCGTTCAAGGGCAGGGGAAGGGCGCAACTTATCCAAATAGTGTTCGGAAATATAATTTTCAATGCTGGAAACCTGAACAGGCGCTCCTTTTCTGCCCAAAATGCAATGCCCCTCGCATTGTTTTTCATGATCGCATACAAGGGAGCAAACAATGGAAAGTGGATTGTTTTCAAACAGCATTTTCCCAGCCTGATCAATTTGCCCATTTAGGAAAAGCTGGATCATTTCCGGAATAGATGTATTGACAGGACAACCTTTCCTGCACTGAGGGTTTCTACAGTTCAGACAGCGGCGCGCTTCATTGACGACGTGAAAAGCCATCCGTCTCTCCCCTCTCCCGAAGCATTTCCTTCATTCCATTCAACCGGATTCCCTAAAAAGATTAAGTGATGGGGGCGGGGTTAAAGATACAAAAGTCATTATGCAGACGATATTTTTCGGCAAATGTCTTTTTTTCTCCGCTGGCAACCCGAATGATTTCATGAAACATCTGAAGGCCTATTTCCTGCACCGTAGCTTCACCCGTAGCTACCGGGCCTGCATTCACGTCAATCAAATCGGGCCATTGCTCTTTCAGCTCATTGCGGGTGCATACCTTGACTACAGGAATTGCCGCAAGCCCATAGGGCGTGCCCCTTCCTGTGGTAAAAACCTGCAAGCCAATACCGCTTGCCAGCTGGCAGCTACCGCAGACAAAATCACTGGCCGGGGTGGCAGCATAAATCAGCCCGCGTTTTGTGGGCCGCTCAGCAGGGGAAAGCACTTCTACAATGGGTGAACTTCCGGATTTGGTAATGGATCCCATTGCTTTTTCCACGATATTAGACAACCCGCCTTTTTTGTTTCCAGGTGTCGGGTTTGCGCTCCTGTCCACCTTGCCGGCATCAAGATAGTTGTCATACCATTGCATTTCAGCGACAAGCTTTTGGCCCACCTGCTCACTCATGCAGCGCTGGGCCAGCAGATGCACCCCATCCCGGACTTCCGTCACTTCAGAAAACAGCACCGTGGCCCCCGCTTCCACCAGGAGGTCTGCCGCATGGCCGACAGAGGGATTTGCAGATATGCCTGAAAAAGCATCGGAGCCTCCGCATTGCAGGCCAACCGCCAGATGGGACAACGGCAGTTCTTGGCGCCTGCGCTGATTCAGCTTTTCCAGCTTCTTTTCCGCCATGCTCATTAAGCCCTCTATCATGGCTTCAACCCCATGCAATTCTTGCAGGATAAGTACATTATCCTTGTTGTTGTCTTCAGGTTCCAGAAGCATTTCCGGCGTCAGCTTTTCGCAGCCAAGAGCAATGCACATCACCTGCCCGCCGAAATTCGGATGCTTGATTAAATTGCGCAGCGCTCGAATGGGGATAACAGCTTCCGGCGCGTTGATGGCCACGCCGCAGCCATAGGCATGGTTTATAAGTACAATATCATCCACATGGGGAAAGCGTGGAAGCAGTTCCCGTTTCATGCGTTCCAACGCAACATTCACAACACCAGCTACGCATTGTACCGTTGTGTGGAGAGCCAGTATGTTCCGGGTGCCTGCATATCCGCCGTTAGGGTCAGGATATCCCCAAAACGCACGTGTCGGTGCCTTGGGAAGTGTGCTTGCGATGTTTGTGGCAAAGGTCATTTTTTCAAGCACGGGGGGATCCGGCAAGCGCATCATGCTTTCATGCACCCACTCGCCCGCGCCTATGGGCTGCAATGCATATCCCAGCGTAACACCATACCGGACGATCTGCCCATCGACAGGGATGCCGGTCAATGCCACCTTATGCCCCTGGGGTATTTCCTGACGGGAAATAACCCCCGAGGCCACTTCTTCTCCTTGCTTGATTTCACGCAATGCCACAGCAACGTTATCTGATTCGTGGAGCTTAATGCAAATATTCATATTGGAATCATCCTTTGTGGATTTATTTGGAAAAATTGGGTCATATGCTTCTGCTGAATAGTTGGTTTTCCTGTACAATCACATTTATAATGAAGTTTCTTTTCATTTTACATTTGCCCGTTCTGCCATCTGCATGCCGATTTTCAGCATGCGAAATGTGCGGTCTGCGGCATTTTCGTATAACTCTTTTGCGTTTTGAATGGCATTCTCAAGGGTCATGATGCCGTTGACTGTCGTCATAATGCTGCTGTCGGCCAATTCATACAATGCTTCCGCGCCCGGGCACATTCCCCCTGCAATGGCAATGACGGGAACCCCCTTCGCGCTTGCCTGCTTTGCCACACCGGATATCACTTTGCCGTAGGCAACGGACTGATGATCAATGCGCCCCTCTCCCGTGATAACAAGGGCTGCATCGCACAGAAGGGAGTCAAAATGAATCAGTTCCAATACCGCTTCAATTCCTGGCCTCATCTGCGCCAGCAGAACGCCGCCCAGCGCTGCCCCCACACCGCCCGCGGCGCCGGAACCCGGGAATCCGGCAATATCCCTGTGAATGACTTTCTCTACTACGGTCGAGTAATGGCTCATGCCCTCTTCCAGAATCCCATACAGTTCAGGCGTTACTCCTTTTTGGGGGCCGTATACGGCAGTAGCGCCATGAATTCCCAGAAGCGGGTTTTTCACATCACAGATAACCGTGATTTTGACGTGCTTCAGCTTAGAATTCAAGCCGGAAAAATCAGCCGTTTCCACGCAACCCAAATCACGGCCGCACCCATATAACTGCTTTCCGTCGGCATCGAAAAATTTGGCACCAAGCGCGGAGAGAAGGCCCATACCGCCATCATTGGTGGCGCTGCCGCCAATGCCAATAATGATATGCTGGACGCCTTGATCCAAAACGCAGGCAATCATTTCGCCGGTGCCCTTGGAGGTGGCTGCCAGCGGATCAAGTTTGCCTTCCATCAGCGGCAGCCCTGAGGCCTGTGCCATTTCCAATATGGCAGTAGCCCCATTGTCCGTCAATCCGTATCTTGCATGCACAGCATTGCCTGCCGGCCCTGTCACGGTGACCGACTTTATATCACCCTGTGCTGCGCCCACCAATGCATCGACGGTACCTTCCCCGCCGTCAGCCACAGGGACCATAACGGTTTGTGCTTTCGGAAAGTAATGCTTGGCAGTCCTCTCAAGGATGTTTGTCATTTCCAGTGCGGTTAAGGATCCTTTGAACGAATCCGGTGCAAAAATGAATTTCATTGAAGACAGCCCTGCTTTCAGATTTGAATTAAGCCAATCCATATTTTTTCATTCTGCGCCAAAGTGTTGTCTTGCTGATACCCAAACGCTTTGCAAGCGCAGTTCGGTTGGAACCAAGCTCGTCCATGGCAGTAAGAAGGACGGCTTCCTCTTTTGAATAAACAACAGGCGGTACTTTCAAGTTGGCAATAATCTCCCGGCTTTCTTCATCGGAATGAAACGTTCGGGGAAAGTGCTTTTTTACAAACGTCTCATCTACCGTTTTTTCCCTGGCCAGGAGCGTTATTTTTTCACAGAAAAACATCAATTGCAGGATATCTCCATCCCAGGGCTGGGCATATATCAAGGCTTGAGCTTCCGGTGTCAGGCTGATGAATTTTCGATATTTGTTGCTGAACTGTTCCATAAACCCGGCAAGCAACTGGGGAAAATCCTCCATATGCTCCCGCAACGATGGAATGGCAAGCTCAAGGCGGCTGATATATGCATACAAAGGCTCTAGAAAACGGCCTTGCCGCACCAGGCTGAACAAGTCTTTGCATGTAGTGCCGATGATCCGGACGTTCACGGGAAGCATCTGCCGGCCATCCGTGCGCAAAATGTACCCGTTTTTAATGACACTCAGCAGTTGATATTGGCCCTGCAAATCCAGCATATCAATGGATTCAAGCAGCAAAGTACCGGTATGGGCTATTTCGATCAGGCTTTTTCCCTGCCCGTCGCCGGATGGGCCCAGAAGCTGGGCAGCCTGCATGCTGGCCGAAAGCGCGGCAAGGTCGACGGACACATAAGGGTTTCGCCTGCGCACGCTGTAATTATGGATGCACTCGGCAATTTGGGATTTGTTTGATCCGTACGCGCCTGTTATCAAAACGGGCAAATCATATTGGGCGTACTGCTGCGCATCCTCAATAATGTCCTGCATCAGGGGTGATTCTGTCATCATCTGCCCAAAATTGCACTTTGCGGTATAGCCTTTGTTGTAGCGGTCTGTGCGGATCTGTTCCTCCATTTCATCAATCCGCTTGAACTCCTGCAGTGACAGGATAAATCCTTCATGGCTGCCATCCGTTTCGAGACTTGCCATATTGGCTATGTAAGCTTCCTTTTTTGTATGGACGACAAAGGAATAGGCGTTCTTCCACTGCTGCATGGCTTGGGCCAAGGCGCTGTCCGGGCTGATTTCCAGAAGGCTGCCAATATGCATGCCAACCAATTCCGATTCTTTCTTGCGAAAGATTTTCTCTGCCATATAGTTGGCAAGCATGATCTGCCCATTGGGGTCCAGCTTCATGATCGCATCAAAGGAGTAATTGATCAGCGACATAAACTCCGCCGCTTTTTTCTTTTCGATCTCAATACCGTATAAAATACGCCTGGCAGTGCCAAGGGCGGATAGCATGCTCTCCTTTGTCGAATTCAAAAACAACGTTTTTATGCCAAGCTCATTGGCCAGCGCAATGGCAATTTCACCGCCGACAATTACGTCTGCCCCATCCGCACAAGCCCTGTGCACCACCTCTTCCACATCACCAAGAGGGGATGCGTAGTAAATCTGGACATCGGCATGCAATATTTTGGAGAGGGGCTCCGGGTTGGAAAACATATACCGAAAGCCGACAAAGGCGATTTTTGGATATTCCTTTTCGCTAAGCGCCTTTGCTTTTGCGATCAGCAGCGCCAATTCCTGCCCGGACAAGACAACTTCCACCACGAGTATCGCCGTTTCTTTTTTCAGCAGATGGGCATGGTTGCCCCGGGCCACAACAACCAATGCGCCGTTTTTCCGCTCCGCTTCCACGGCTTCCAGTACCGATTGTGAAGTTACCAGCAATACCTTCGCATCCAATTGAACTTCCGAAACAACCTCTTGTGCCTGCAGAAACATCTGCTGCGTAGGTGTTGCGATAACAATCTTCGCCATAGGCCAACCTCCCTGGCTTCCATAGAAAAAGGCAGAGGAGGCCTACACCGCCGTCTGCCTTTCATTCCTCAGCGATGAACCGCCTCATTGGTTAGCTTTTCATAAAATTTGATCAGTGCGCTGTGATCGGATTGGCCTTCACCGTCATGATGAAGCACTTTCATCATCTCCATCACCTGGTTGGTGAGGAGCATGGGGGAATCAACTGATTTCGCAGTATCAAGCACATTGTTCAAATCCTTGATATGCAGGTCAATCTTGAATCCGGGTTTGAAATTGCGATCCATCATCATTGGTGCTTTGGCGTCCATGACCGTGGATCCCGCCAGCCCGCCGCGAATAGCCCGATAGATGGCGTCTGGTGAAACACCGGCCTTTTGACCCAGCATCAGCGCTTCGCTCACAGCGGCAATATTGACGGCTACCACTATTTGATTGCAAAGCTTTGTCACATTTCCGGCGCCTATATCTCCGCAGCGTACCACCGAAGAACCCATGGCGGAAAGAAGCTCCTTATACTCTTCAAACAGCGCCTCCGGTCCGCCCACCATAAAAGCCAGGGTGCCATCAACAGCCTTGGGCTCTCCGCCTGATACCGGGGCATCCAGCATGCCCACGCCCTTCTTTGCCAATTCAGCCGAAACTTCCCGCGAGGCAATCGGGCTGATGGAAGACATGTCAATCAGGACGCTGCCGGGCTTAACTGTCTCTAAAACGCCGCCATCCCCCAGTACAACACTTTTCACCTGGGGAGAGTTGGGCAGCATAGTGAGAATCACCTGGCAATTTGCGGCCAGATCACGAATGCTTTCAGTGCTTTTTGCGCCCGCCTGGCAAAGCTCCTCCACTGCTGCCTTGTTTAAGTCAAAAACCGTCATGTCGTACCCTTTTTTAAGTAGATTTTTTCCCATGGGTTTCCCCATAATGCCTAAACCGATCAAACCAATCTTTTTCATCGTTCTACCACCCTTTCATTCGTGCCTGTGCTGTATATAGGCAGCCAGAGGAGAACCTTGCGCAGAAGTAAAGTCAATCCTTGAAGCCTGCCTGTTCAAGCTTTTTGCCTTTCTTGTTGTCATAGAAGGCATAGGCCAGAGAGCCGATAATCAAAACCCAGATGACAAGGCCAATCGGCCGCTGAAAGAAGCAAAGCAAGTTGCCGCTATTCCCGTTCAATGAATCAATAAAGTATTTTTCTAAGTCACCGCCAAGGATGAACCCTATCAGAAATGGCGTTGCGGGCAGTTTGATCTTTACAAAAACATAAGCTAGAAGGCCAAAGAACAAGAGGCTCCAAACATCGAACATATTGCCGGACCGGCTTGTGTAAGCGCCAATGATGCACATCATTACAATGACTGGCCACAGTCGGCTGCTTTTGATGTTGATGATCTTTGCTATCCATTTGATGGGGTAGAACATGACTGCAAACATCAAAATGTTGCACAGCAGCAAACCGAAGAGAAGTGTATACCAAAGCTCTGTGTTCTGTGTTATGAACAGGGGGCCTACCTGAAGGCCATGCAGCATGAATGCGCCAATCAGTACGGCGGTTGTGGAATCCCCCGGGATTCCCAGAGATAGCAGGGGAATCAAAGCTCCGCCGGTCAGCCCGTTGTTGGAGGATTCGGATGAAACCAAGCCTTCAACGGCACCTGTCCCCAGTTTTTCGGGGTGCTTAGACCAGGATTTCGTCTGGGAATAAGACATCAGGGAAGCGGCGCTGCCACCCACACCGGGGAGAATACCCATCAGCGTTCCCAGCGCCGAAGAACGGATTACATTCACAAACTGGCCTTTAAAATCCTTAAAGGAAAACTTTGCGGCCTCACCCTTAAGGCTGCAGCCAGTACAAGAATTGACCATTCCTTCCTCGGCGGTTTGAAACATCTGCGCCATGGCGAAAAGCCCAATTAACACGGGAAGCAACTCAAAACCGCCTCTGAGTTGCGTTTTTAAAATGTCGGGCACCATTCGCACCTTGTTGTTATCCACAAACTCACCCACGAGGGAAAACAATACACCCAAGAAGCCGGCAAAAATTCCCTTGGTCATGCTGCCCTTTGAAAGGGCCGCGATTACTGTCATGGCAAACAGGATGATCAAGAATTTCTCAACTGACGAGAATTTTATCGCAAGCTTAGCAAGGGGAGGTGTCAAAAGCCATAAACAAGCCAGGGAAAAAAGACCGCCCAGAAGGGAAGCGGTTATGCCTATTTTCAACGCCCTTTCTCCTTCACCCCGCTTTGCCATGGGGTGGCCATCAAATCCGGTGCAAATAGAACTTGGCGTTCCCGGCACATTGATCAGGATGGCAGGTACCAGCCCGCCGGATATGCCGCCTACATAAAGACCAAGCAGCAGGAATAAGGCCGTGCCTAAGTCATAAGCATATGTAAGCGGCAAAAAAACCGCGACAGCCATGGTGGCTGTCAAGCCTGGAATCGCGCCAAAAACAATACCCACAATTACACCAAGCGCAGCCATGGCAAACTGCAATATTCCAAATTCCATATTCTCACCTCTCCCTCTATGGCAGGGTTATGTTAAAGACAATACCGAATACGTACCACAGCAGAACGGATGAAACAACTGAAATGATGGCTGATCCGGCCAACGAGCGCCAATTGATGATGGCCGTGCCGTCTTTATGAAAGATCGCTTTCATGCGAATAGATTCTGCAAACAAGACATTGAGCAAAAAAACAAACAGAATGCTTGCCCACAGGAACCCCATAGGTTCCAAGCATGCGATATAACCGGCAAAAAGTATGATCGCTCCCCAAAGCTTAAGCTTGTCATATCCTTTATTGAAAAAGTGAAAGTTTGAAAAATTGAAAAACGGCTTCTTTTCTTTCTTGCATTTAATGGCCCGCTGAATGACCATGACTACAGCTAAGATTACCAGAATCCATGCGATGATGGTTGGGAAGAACAAATGTGAGGTGGACCATTTGATCTTCACAGTGAACAGATTGCCCATAAGCGGCCTCCTTTTTGGGATAACCGAGTACCACCTGATTCGCAGAAAATGATATGATGTGAACTTGAAAAGGAATAAGCACAGAAAGATCATCCCCGGCGGCTGCCTTATCGCCCGCCCCCGGAAATGAACCAAAGGTTATCAGTCTACCAGATCGTCAAACGCCGGAGCACCCGCGATCAGGTCGGCAATGCTTTCCCGTTTGGCATAAATGAATTCCTGTGCTTCTTTGCTGGGAAGTACGCTGCCGGCATAGGTCAGTTTCGTCATGTCAGCCTGGAAATCTGGATCGGCGGAAACAAGCGCCATCGCCGCATCCAATTCATCCACTACTTCCTGGCTTGTTCCCTTGGGCAGGTAGATCAAGAAATCCTTGGAGAACTGGAAGGGCTGTCCGGCCAGGGTGATGCCCTGATCCACCATAACAGGCAGGCCATCGATGCCGGGGATATAGTCCATCATGCCCACAAACTTCACCGCCAGCTGAGTGTCCACGCCTTCCTGGGTGTATTGCAGCAAGGAGGAGTAGTCGGCAAAGAGAACATCGCAGTTGCCGTCCCAGATCATCTGGAGTTTCTTGTCCGTGGATCCGCCGACGATGACGCGGATGCGCTTGGCGACATCCTCGCCATAGTTGTCCTTGACCCATACATAGAAGGCGACAAAGCCTACATGGCTTACGCCGCCGGCTTCTACAGCAACACGGCAAGTGGCTTCGGGGTTGGCCTTGAGGTATTCCGCAATGCCCTTCATGTCGTCATATGGCAGGTCTGCTTTGGCGGCAAAGCAGGAACCGGGGTTCTGGCCGACGCGGGGTCCGATTACCATGTTTTCCAGGGCATACATCTGATCGTAAGCTTCGAAAAGCACGCCAAGATAGGTCATGTCATGGAAAATCATCATGGTCAGGCCGTCGGGATCTGCGGTGGCAATTGCGTTCAGCGCTTCGTTGGCGCCCACGGCATCCACCTTGGAATTGCATTTGAGGTACTTTTGCAGATAGCGGTTCACAGTTTCGGCAACCATGTAGGAGTCGCCGCTGGTGGAAGTGGAGCCGATTACGATACGAACCCTCTGGCCTTCATACACAGAAGCGGACGCTGTTGCTGCTATGCCAAAAACCAAAACCAAGGCTAGTACCATTAAGACGAGCTTTTTCATTTTATTACCCTTCTTTCCTTTTTTTCAACCGACATCCTCGTCGGCCTGAAGCAATTGGAAGCATCCTGACGATCAATAAGTCCCATATCAAAAAGTACCTTATAAAGCTTTTGCTTTTGAATTTCGTTTAGCGGAGCAATGGGAGAAATGCAGTTGCCTACGGGGAAACCGAGCATTTCCAAGGCTTCTTTAATCACGACGGGGAAGGTGCCCATATTTGTCGCAACGCGAAGCATACTCAGACGGAATTGGGCCTCCAAGGCCTGCTGCGGCTGTCCTGCCAGATGATTTTCGTAGATATCAACCGCAATTTTTGGCGCGACGTTTGCACAGGATGTTATGGCGCCTGAGGCACCGTAGCAAAGCGCAGCGTAGATCAGCGTATCCCGGCCCATTAGAACCCGGAAATCCGGGTTGTCCCGGGTCAGTCGGATGTATTCCTCCGTATTGGTCATATCTCCGGTGGAATCCTTCACAGCCACGATGTTTGGAATTTTGGACAGTCGCTGGATGGTGGAAGGCTCCACCGTAACATTTGTCTTTGGCCTGTTATTGTAGATCACAATCGGCAGGTCTGTACTATCCGCCACTTCCCTGTAGAAGTTATACAACTCTTCCTGCGTCTGTGAAATAAACATGGGCGTCAGTACCGACAGTGCTTCAACGCCGACCTTCCGGGCAATGCGTGCAATTTCGATCACACCCCGGGTGGTAATGTGATTGGCACCGGCGTATATATCCATCCGCCCGCCAACAGCGTCTTTCGTTACCTCCAGCATATGTTGGAAAAAGCCGTTATCAAAAGCATAGAACTCACCGGTAGTGCCAAAAGGGAACACACCATGCACACCGTTCTCTAGAAAATAATCCAGTAATTTTCTGTATACGTGTTCATTCAGTTTGCCGCTTTCTGTCACGGGTGTGATCACGGGTATTACAATACCCTTTGGCATAAACGACATTACATAATCTCCTCTCTAATTAATATGTCAGCGCACCATGCAAGGTCGTTTCGGATCAAACTGCCACCCGGGAATCAAATATTGCATGCCCATTGCGTCGTTTCTGTCCCCGAGGCAATGCTTCAGATATAGTTGATGGGCAGCCTCAATCTTTACCATATCCGGTTCGATGCCTAAGCCGGGCTTATTGGGTACTTGTATATAGCCATCTTTGATTTTTAGCGGCTCTTTCGTCAGCCGCTCCCTACCCTCCTGCCAGATCCAATGCGTATCAATGGCGGTGGGGGTGCCTGGAACAGCGGCTGCCGCATGTGTAAACATTGCTAATGAAATGTCAAAATGATTGTTTGAATGGCTGCCCCAGGTCAGTCCGAATGCATGGCACAACTGACCAACGCGGACGGAACCTTCCATGGTCCAGAAATGCGGGTCGGCCAAAGGAATGTCTACAGACTGCAGCGCAATGGAATGGCACATCTGCCGCCAGTCTGTGGCGATCATGTTGGTTGCTGTAGGCAGTCCTGTGGCCCGGCGGAATTCGGCCATGATTTCCCTGCCTGAAAATCCATTTTCCGCACCGCATGGGTCCTCACAATAGGCAAGAATTCCATGCATGTCTTTGCACAGCGCCACAGCATCCTTCAAAAGCCATCCGCCATTGGGATCAATGGTAATTCTGGCGTCCGGAAACCGTTCCTTTAGCGCCTTGACCGCTTTTATTTCCTCGCTGCCTGCCAGGACGCCGCCCTTTAGCTTAAAATCATTGAATCCATACAAAGCTTTGGAGGCCTCCGCTTGACGGACGATTGCTTCGGGGGTCATCGCTTCCTCGGTGCGGATACGATACCACTCACAGCTGCTGTCCAGCTCCGTATGGTAGGGCAAGTCGGTCTTCTCACGATTTGCAACGTAGAATAAATAGCCCAACACCTTTACCGCGTCGCGCTGCTGTCCTTCGCCCAGGAGTTTAGCCACCGGCACCTGCAGGTATTGCCCCAATAAATCCAGCATGGCCGCTTCAACGGCTGTAACTACGTGTATGGTGGTGCGAAGGTCGTATGTTTGCAGTCCGCGGCCGCCCTTGTCCCGATCGGAAAAGAAGGTCTGAATACGGTGCATCACATTTTTGTATTCTGCTATAGAAACGCCTTCAACATAATGCTTTGCGTCATTCAATGTGTTGGTTATTTTTTCCCCGCCAGGTACTTCACCTAGCCCGATATGGCCCAAACTATCTTCCAATATAATGATGTTTCTTGTAAAAAAGGGGCCGTGTGCGCCGGATAAATTCAACAGCATGGAATCATGGCCTGCAACGGGTATAACCTGCATTTGCACAACTTTAGGTGTCATATGTCTCAACCTTTCTGGCTTTTTGTTATGATGTTTCACTTTGTTGCATGCCATTACTTTATCAGATGGCCTATAACGGTGCAATGAATGAAACAGTGTTTTTGAATACATTTGCAAGAAATATGTGGATATGTTCATAGTAACAGTTCACAAAGTGAAATATATCATTGCAAAATCGTTTCACGGCATTTCAATAGCGGTCATCTGCTGTTTCTTGTGTGCAGCATATTTCTTTCACCATATAAAAAAGCCGGGGGGGCGCTTATGTTCAAGTCCCCCGGCGCTGCTTCAATGAAAGATAATCGTACATTGGCATTGCAACGGTTTCATAGCTGGTTTCCCGAAGGAATAACTACCTTTGTCCCACCTCCTAGCAAAAGCGCTTTACCGGAGAAAGCAAGAGAAATATTCCGCCTTTCACATAGGATTTTTTATTCAATGTGTTGAAAATAGGTATACAAATTTACTGGCTCGATTCATGGTGATAAAGGTGAAAAAGAATGACGAAAATCATTATTGCGGTACCAAACCAAACAATGTATGAACAGGCACAAAAGGTCTTGTCTGATCTTCAAGTGGACGCGCATGTTCTTAAGACTACATCCGAAACGGTTGTTGACGATGTATTGAAGGCACAAAATGGGGATGATGCCGTGGTCGTGGTGCGTGGCCACCATGCGCAGCTTTTAAAAAAGCATATGGCGTTGCCGCTGGTGGAAATCACCCTTTCGGGGCAGGAAATTGCTCTTTTGATAAAGAAAGCCTGCCTTGTTTGCACCAAGGCAAGGCCGCACATTGCTTTTATTGGCTATCATTCCATGTTTGGCGATCTATCACCTTTTGCCGATATTTTTGACGTTGATATTCAAGCATATTATGCCAATGAAAGCCTATCCATACAAAGCGCGGTAGACCAGGCTGTTGCCGCCGGTGCCAACGTTATCATAGGCGGTAAGATTGCCGTGGAGTATGCAGGCCGGCTGCCGGTATCCACGCTCTTTCTTGAATCGACGACGGAAAGTATAACAATGGCACTGCGCTCGGCATTAAGGGTGCAGTACGGCATCAACATGGAGAAAAAAAGGTATGCCCAGCTTCTTGCCTTGCTGAACTATTCCTTTGACGCTGTTCTTATTCTTGACCGGGTAGGAAGAGTAACCATGACAAATTATGCGGCAGAACGAATTTTTCATATCCCCAACAAGGAGCTGCTGGGGAAACATATTTTTGATTTGCTCGAATCCGGGCCCGGCAGCATATTGGCAGAAGCGATTGATAAGCGAAAGAGCATATATTCAGCCATTGCCCGAACTAAGCAGGAGTCCTTTGTGGTGAATATGGCCGCTTTTCGCTTTGACGGGGCGGATGAAGGCTTTATCCTGTCAATGCAGGCATTCAAACGGATAGATGAACTGGAGGAGGCCGTTCGCCTGGAACGGATGAAATTTGGATATACGGCATCCGGCGTACTGGATGATATTATCGGTATATCCACCGTCATGCAGGAAACAAAACGGGAAGCGATGCTGTATGCCCAATATGACTATCCGCTTTTGATAGCGGGGGATTTTGGCACGCAAAAAGTACCTTTTGCCCAGGCAATCCATAACGCGAGCCCCAGAAGAAAGGGCCCTTTTGTCTGCTTGAACCTGGCCCATATCACAAGGGAAATGCAGCAGTCAAAGCTTAACGGCTTATCGGGTGAGCATCCCCTTAAGGGAGCTCTGGAGCTGGCCAACCGTGGCACGCTCCTGCTGGAGCATGTGGACCTTTTGAATCCCGAAAGCCAGTATATACTGCTGAATCTGATTAATAACGGCTGTATCATGCATCCGGACGGGCGCATTCGCCTGCCGGTTGATGTACGCCTGATTTGCACAACCCATAAAGATCTGCGATCCCTGGCCAAATACGACCAGTTCTCCCTGCCTTTGTTTTACAGGCTTGCCAGGCTGGAGCTTCATCTTCCCCCTCTTCGGGCACATACCGAGGATATTGCACTGTATATAGATAAGCAGTTGGAAAGGTTATCCCACAACTATCACAAGCATATTACCTTGTCATCCGGTGCCCGCGCCTTGATTCACGCACATACATGGGAAGGAAACGAGCTGGAACTGCGCCTCTTTTTGGAAAAACTGGTGATATTGTCTGAGCAGCTTGAAATCACGGAGGACTTTGTACGGCACCAATTGCTGGGCCGTTCGTACAATGAGGAGGGGGCCAAAGTTCTTCCCGTCGCTCCTGTATTCGAAAACAGTGAAGCGGCACATTTAATAGCCCTGCTCAGGGAGTGCGGCGGAAACAGGGCGGAATGTGCGCGCCGGCTGGGCATCAGCAAGACAACACTGTGGCGGAAAATGAAAAAATATCACATTGAATCTTAAGCGTGCCTTACGCCTGGTGCTTGTTTCCGGCTTGGCGGCTGTTTATCAGCCGTTTCCTTTCCAATTTGTATCGTGCCAGCAATAGCCTTCCAGGTTTCTTGTATAAGGGGTATCCAAATTTCATCATGGTCAAGGTCCTTGATTCGGATATGATACTTTGCTCCTTCATATGGCGGCAAAACAGCGGGTCTGTCCAGCAGCGCCCGCCCTTGCAGGGTCCAGCGCACATACAAAAACTGATTACAGACAATAGCTATTGGCAGGTTGTTGAAATTGATGGTGTAGCCTCTCTTTGTTAACCGGCAATCGCAATTTCCGTTTTCAGATAAGCGTTCACAGACAATCTTTGCAATTTCATGGTTTTTCAAGCAGCATATCTCCTTTTCAGATCCGGGCATGCCTTGCTGTTTGTATTATATTATTCCTTCTGAAGGGTTTTCAAGCCTTCGTATCAGGAGAAATGTGGCATTTTCGAACAAAATGCCATTCCTTTTGTATTCTTATTTCACAGATAGCAATCATATCTTCCATTTCATTTCACAGTCGGACCGAGCGGGGAATTCGTGCAGTATCACGCTGGAATGCCTTTTCCATGCTGTCGGGATCAAGCATCTGGCGGTAATTGGATAGATTGGCGCTGTGGCGCATATCATAGCCATAGCTTGTTTCAACACTGAAACAGAAAAAGAAGAATTTGTACCACATTGTGAAATGATGCAATAACAGCAAGGCGAAAATATTGATCACACATAGAAAAAGGCACATGCTGCATATTGACAGTGGATGAAGCGGCAAAGATAATGAATACATATAGAGTGTAGGAGTGTTCAAATGCGCATTTTTGTAATCAACGCAGGCTCTTCTTCCATTAAGTATCAGCTGTTTGATATGAGCACGAATCTGATCCTTGGGAAGGGGATGTGCGAACGGATCGGCCTTCCCAAATCAAGAATTATCCATCGCGCTGCGGGCAGGGAAATCGTCCGGACAATGGAGATTGCCGACCACACCATGGCCATTGCCCAAATTTTTGAAATATTGCAGGACAAGACGTTTGGCGTAATCAAATCCCTTCAGGAGATAGATGCCGTTGGCCATCGTGTTTTGCATGGCGGCGCCGTCTTTTCCGATTCCGTGCTGATTACCGATGAAGTAATCAAGGCGATTGAAGAAAATATCCCACTGGGCCCTTTGCACAATCCTGCAAATCTTGCAGGCATACAGGCCTGCAGGAAGCTGCTGCCCAATATGCCTATGGCGGCTGTTTTTGATACGGCTTTCCATCAAACATTGCCGCGAAAAGCCTTCCTTTACGCCCTGCCATATGACTATTATCAGCGCCTGAAAATCCGTAAATATGGCTTTCATGGTACAAGCTACCGCTATGCTGCGGAAAAAGCTGCCGAAACGCTGAACAAAAGCCAGAAAGAATTGAAAATGGTCATTTGCCATCTGGGTAATGGTGCATCCGTGTGTGCAATAGACAAAGGCCAATGCGTTGATACATCCATGGGCCTTACTCCTCTGGAAGGATTGGTTATGGGAACGCGCAGCGGGGACCTGGATCCTGCTATTGTGGAATTCATCTGCCGCCGTGACGGGAAGACCGTTGAAGAGGTGTTCGCGATACTGAATAGAAAGTCAGGTTTGCTGGGTCTGTCGGATGGGCTGAGCAGCGACAGCCGGGATATTGAGGATGCCATGCACCGCGGTGATGATCGGGGGATTCGGGCGGTAGAGGTTTTCACGTACCGTATTCGAAAATATATCGGCGCATACGCTGCGGTGATGAATGGCTTGGACGTGATCGCGTTTACCGGCGGCATTGGCGAGCATAGCCCCGATACACGGAGCATGGTGCTGAAGGATTTGCAATTCTTTGGGATTGAAATCGATGAAGCACTCAATCAAAAAAATGCCCCAATGATCCATGGGGATTCCAGCAGGGTGAAAGTGCTGATTATTCCAGCCAATGAGGAATTGGCAATCGCCCAGGAGACTTATCGCCTGGTATCAAATCCGGCTTTCAATTAATGACTTGATAAACTTCTTTATCAGCTGATTTGGGCTTTGCAGCTGCATATACCAAGGGGCTGTCTCGCTTTGAGACAGCCCCTTGGCTGCTAAATAAGGTTTATACGGCAAAAACCTAAAACAATCAAATGAACAAGGGACGGTAAGTCCTGTTCTTTTTACTTGGTGGGCAGAAGCATGGTGGTCAGATCAATTGCGGCGTTTAACTCCTTGCATTTTTCGATGACGAGGGGTTCTTCCTCCAGGGAGTAGTAGCCGGTCCCGGGGAAGGTAGCTTTAATGGCGTCATCATTTAAACTGGTCAGGAATTGATCGTCCAAAGGCGCATTTGCGGCGCTGATATACCCCTCAGGCAGCACGATGTCGCCACCGATGTTAAGCTTGACTTCAAAGGTGGACGATCCATCATTCATGCACTTGGATATGTAAGCCGCCAAAGCTTCCGCTTCCTCTTTGGTGTTCAGGCGTTGGGTGCGGATGATTTCGGTCCAGCCTTCGCCAGCCATGGATTCAATGGGGCCGGACTTGGGAGCTGCCTGTGCGCCATCAAAGCCAACATAGGAATTGCCCTTCGCAACATACCAGTTGACGGGGTAGGCCTGCTCCTTGTTGTCCAGCTTGGCAATCTCGGCAGCGTCTTCTTGGGAGAAGTACATGCCGCCAATGTAGTCGTCATCAACGTCTGCAACCAGCTGCACATACCAGCCGTTGGGGTCATGGGCATAGGAATCCTTGTCAACGCTCATGCCCTTGGAGATGTCCCAGCCGTAGATGTTGGTCATGCCGGCAAGAGCCTCCGACTTGTTTTGGAAAGCGTCAAAGCCGTGCAGCACAAGAACGCTGTCCACCTTGATTTTATATGAGCCGGCGTCGCGTTTCCAGGGGCCGTAAACCTCGGTAGATTCCGTGTTCTTGTTCTGGGGTGTGCAGTACCAGTTGAACCCGGCCCCCCGGATGAAGGGGACGATATTCTGGTCATACAGATCATAGCAAACATCGGCACTGGTAGATTCGGTGGCCTTCCAGGCGCTGTTCATCCATTGATAGCTGTAAGCGCTCAGGCGCTTTTCCAGCAAATTGATGATGCTTTCGCGGCCTTCATTCCAAACGTCCAGGAAAAGGATATCCTCTCCCTGTGCCTGCTTCGTGCGGACGGCCTTGGAGATTTCATACCAAGGGGCCTGGTCGGCATGCTGGGGGATATTGTAGACGTGGTCGGCGATCGACTCAGCGTAAGGAACGATTACAGACTGCAGGTATTGCATGCTGTACTTGTACTGCAGTTTTGTGTAGCCGTTGCCGACTTTGGTGGAGGCACCGCCGCCGTAGCCGCCCATGTAAACCCAAGCAGTCTCAACGGGCTCTTTTGTATAACGGGAGAAGTATTTATCCTCGGGGTGGGTGGTCAGTTTGAATATAAAGGAGGCAACATCGTTAGCATGGCCGGGTGTGGGAACAGGATACACCGAAACGCCCTTGCCAAAGTCGACCCAAACATTCCATTCGTTGAAGCTGTCAACGACGTAGCGCTCGGTCTTCGCGGTCAGAGTGATGCCGGTATACACGCCGTTCAGATAACCGGCCTGGTCGGCGCCGGAGGTGTATACTTGCAGTTTATCGGCTCCGGCGGCGCGGTTTACCATGGTGTTGCATTCATACAGCGCCTGGTAGTGGTCGCCGTGGCCATGGGTCAAAAGCACATTGTCAACCGCCCGGGGATCATAGCCCATTTTTTCCATGTTAAGCCAATATCCATAGCTGGCAGTGGCATTGCCCATATCCAGCAAGGTCAGCGTCTTGTCCCCTGTTTCATCCGCATCGGAGACGAAGAGGAATATGTTGGTGAATGAATCGCCAACGGAGAAGAGCCTGTCGGTCAATACTTCAAACGGCGTGTTGGCACCATTCCAGCCGTAGGATGTCTTGCCGGTGGTCTTGTCCTGGCCGGGCATCCAGGAGGTGCCGTTATAGCCCACATCATCCGGCGCAATAGCGGATTCAATGCCGGTGGGATTTTTGTACAGATACAGTTCCGTCACTTCTGCGCCGGAGACATCAGCCTTTGTCAGGCGGGTCTCGGGATCAACGGCGGATTCGTTGAAAATGCACAGCGCGGTCCACCGGGTAGGAATGTTATACACTTCGCCGTCTTCATTTCTGGGGCAAATTTTGATGTCGGAAGCGGAAGCAGGCTCGGCGGCCCAGTTGCCCTGGATCAGATTGCCAGCCTCATCCGTGCCCGGATTGTTGACCAGAAAGATGGCGCAGTCATCGGCCAGCTTGTAGGTTTCTTCAAAGGTGTTAACCAGATGATTGCCGTCGCCGACGGTAATGGTCTTGTCGCCGGTGGCCATGATCCAGCCTTGGGCGATCATATTGCCGGGACCGCCGCCGGCATTGGTCAGCTCGCCGCCGTACTTCATGGAATCAAGATAATAGAAATCGCCTTTGCCGTCATCGTCATAAATGGGTCTCTCGATACGTTCAAAGTCGATGACCTCGTTCTTGTCATTGAAAATGACTTCTGCAAAGGTATTAATGGTCAGAACGTCTACAAGCGCTTCGCTTTCATATACATAGCTTGCTTCGTTGTAGTCTGCAAAGGCTACAGCAGACGTGAAAACCGTTTCCTGCGCTTCGCCCGCCAGGGTAATGCCCACGGTGATATGGTGGCTTTCATCAGCGGTTGCCGGGGTTGTAACCCAGCCGTATTGGGTGTATGCCGCGTCTGCGTTGGGTGTGAAGGAAGCTGCGCTTGCAGTGGTAATGAAGACGACCATCAGCAGCGCTGTTGCAAAAAGCGTGGTGAATTTTTTCATGTTGAGGTCCCTCCTATTTTTTGTGCCCTATGCAGCAACTTTGCACATATGCGACCCGGATTGCCTCCTTCAATCAACCTTCTTCAGTTGAACATAGGACATTTTTATTGCAGCCAAGCAAATATAGCTGTCTTTTGTATATGCAAAAAGCAGGCTTTGCTGGTATTATCGTTCCAATATGGCCGTAGTGATTTCAAACAATGACTCATAAATTGCGAAAAATATAAACGCTGTGTTCATGGTGCGCGTTATGGAGAATATGCCCGTCCTCCTGCGATTGCTTCCATTATATTCTGATGACAGAGAGCCATACAATCCCGCTGTGGAGGCTTGGTTTACGAATTCGCTTGATATATTCAGTTTTTTATTGTGATGGTTTCATATTTTGAAGGTTTGATTTCCAAAGCGTTTCATCGTGTTTCCTGTATTTCAAAGTGAAAAGAATTCGTATTCTCCATGAAATCTTCAAAAAAATGCGCTAGCATGAATCTGTTTCATGGGGCTTGTGATGGTTTGCAGCTATTAGGTCCTGCCGCCATCCATCATGAGGCAATGAATTGTGGCCCGGTTCTCCGGACTGCAAGCCAGAAAAGCGCATTCCCTGCCTCCTGCTGCTGGTTGGAAAAAAGATTATCAGGCGAAAGAGCAAATTTGTTGGAATTTCCACTTGACAAGAAGAACCGACGCCCTTATACTAGCGATACACCCCAGGGGGGTATGGTGTTACGCTATATACGGGAGGAAATGATATTGTGGCTAACAAGCAGATTGAAGATACGCAAATCATAAGCGGCGGGGAGGATGCAATGGCTGCATGTCCCCATTGTTCCCAAAGGACAACGGCGCGGGATGACAAATTGCGTTCAGCTCTTTTAAGGCGGCTAAACTGCGTGGAAGGGCAAATTCGCGGCATCAAGGGGATGGTGGAGAAGGATGCCTACTGCGATGATATTCTTAATCAAATCGCCGCGGTAAGATCAGCCCTGACTTCTATCAGCAAAATGGTGTTGGAAAACCATATTCACGGTTGCCTTGTAGAAAAGATCCGCAGCGGGGAAAATGAAGTGGTGGATGAACTGCTTCAAACGATCGGAAGACTGCTTTAAGTCAGCGTGTCAGCATTCATGAAAGGTTGGAGGAATACATGAACAAGGAAAGCATCAAGGTCACTGGCATGACCTGTGCAGCTTGCGCCCAGCGGGTGGAAAAGGCCGTGGGCAAGCTCAGCGGCGTAAAAAGCGCATCGGTGAATTTTGCCACCGAGAAGCTGACGGTGGAATATGACGCCGGGACATTGACCGATTCTGCAATAAAGGAAACCATTGTTAAAACAGGCTACGGTGTAGCCGAGGAAGCAGCCAACAGCAACGTTACAATCCCCATTGGGGGCATGACCTGTGCGGCCTGCGCCCAGCGGATTGAAAAAGGGCTCTCTAAGTTGGACGGCGTTGCAAGCGCATCTGTAAACTTTGCCACAGAAAAGGCCACTGTAGCCTACGATCCTCAAAAGGTAAGGCTTTCAGCCATCCGCCAAAGCATTGAAAAGCTTGGATACAAGGCGCTGACTGCCGAAAAGAACACCGTGGATGAGGATAAGAAGCGCAAGGAAAAAGAAATCCGCATGATGTGGATCAAGTTCATCGTATCAGCCACCTTTGGCATTCCCCTTTTGTATATCGCCATGGCTCCGATGATCACCTGGGTGAATCTGCCCGTTCCCAAGTTTCTTGATCCCATGAATTTTCCGCTGGTGTATGCACTGGTTGAAATTTTTCTGACCATCCCCATTGTCATTGCGGGATACAGGTTTTATACCGTGGGATTCAAGGCGCTGCTCAAGCGCAGTCCCAATATGGATTCCTTGATCGCCATCGGCACCACCGCCGCCATTGGTTACAGCCTGTTTTCCACGTATCAGATTGCTATTGGCCATTTTGTGTCTGTGGACAAACTGTACTTTGAAACGGCAGGCGTCATCATCACCTTGATTATGCTGGGCAAGACGCTGGAGGCCGTTTCCAAGGGCAGAACGTCGGAAGCCATCAAAAAGCTGATGGGCCTGGCCCCGAAAACTGCTATCGTGATTCAGGATGGGAAAGAAATCGAAACACCCATTGACGAAGTGGAAATCGGCGACATCATCCTGGTGAAGCCCGGCGAAAAGATTCCTGTGGACGGCGTGGTTCTGGAAGGCCATACGACCGTGGATGAATCCATGCTCACCGGGGAAAGTATGCCTATCGACAAGAAGGCTGGAGACAAGGTATTTGCTGCCACCATCAACGCAAACGGCGTAATCCGGTTTGAAGCGAAAAAGGTAGGCGCAGATACGGCGCTGGCCCAAATTATCAAGCTGGTAGAGGATGCCCAAGGCTCTAAGGCTCCCATTGCCAAGATGGCGGATATTGTTTCCGGGTACTTTGTACCCGTGGTATGTCTGATCGCAGTCCTGGTCTTTGCTGCCTGGCTGATTGGCGGCGAATCCTTAACGTTTGCGCTGACTATTTTCATTTCCGTACTGGTTATCGCATGCCCTTGCGCACTGGGCCTGGCTACGCCAACTGCCATTATGGTTGGAACGGGCAAGGGTGCTGAATACGGCATCCTCATCAAGGGCGGGGAGGCGCTGGAAACAACGCACAAAATCAATACTATCGTGTTTGATAAGACAGGCACCATCACCGAGGGAAAGCCTGAGGTGACAGACATTCTTCCCACAGAGGGGGTCACGAAGGAAAGGCTTTTGCAGGTAGCAGCATCTGCCGAAAAAGGTTCGGAGCATCCCTTGGGCGCTGCCATCGTGCGCGGTGCAGAAAAAGAAAAGCTTGCATTCCTTGCAAGTGAGCAGTTTTCCGCCATCCCCGGCCATGGCATCGAGGTCACCATTGATGGAACAAAGACACTCATTGGCAATAAAAAGCTGATGGATGACCGCAAGATTTCCCTCAAGGAACTGGCGGCGCAATCCGACAAACTGGCCGGCGAAGGCAAAACCCCTATGTACATTGCTATGGATGGCAAGATCGCGGGTATCATCGCCGTGGCGGATGTCGTGAAGGAAAGCAGTGCCAAAGCCATTGCAAAGCTGAACGGCATGGGCATTGAAGTAGCCATGATCACCGGCGACAACCGCAAGACGGCGGAAGCCATCGCCAAGCAGGTGGGCATTGCCAGGGTATTGGCCGAGGTGCTGCCTCAGGATAAGTCCAACGAGGTGAAAAAGCTGCAGGCTGAGGGCAAAAAGGTAGCCATGGTGGGCGATGGCATTAATGACGCGCCTGCGCTCACCCAGGCCGATGTAGGCATCGCCATCGGCTCCGGCACAGACGTAGCCATGGAATCCGCCGACATCGTGCTCATGAAGAGCGACCTCATGGATGTGCCAACGGCCATTCAATTAAGCAAGAGCACCATCCGCAATATCAAGCAAAACCTGTTCTGGGCGTTTGCGTACAACACGCTGGGCATCCCCGTTGCGGCAGGCCTTCTGCATTTGTTCGGCGGTCCGCTCTTGAATCCCGTCATTGCGGCAGGGGCTATGGCGTTAAGCTCCGTATCGGTTTTGACCAATGCGCTTAGGCTGAAAAGATTCAAGCCTTATCACTGATAATTCATAAAAGAAAAGGATGGTAATCTGATATGGTAAAAAAGCTTGCACTGGTGACGCTTATTCTGGCGGGGCTGTTCGTACTTGCCTCCTGTGCCTCACTGGACGTGGTTGGAACGGAATCTGTGAACTCTTTTGAAAAGATGCTGGGGGCTACTACCAGCCTGGTGTCGGAAGATGAAATGAACGGCGGCTGGTCGCTGAAAGCGCCGGATGACAGCGTGCGCTTTATCTGGAGCCGGGATTTTAGCAAAAGCCCCATTCATGATGTGATGCTGGAACTGGACGCGGCGCCCTTTGTGAATGCCGGTCTGGACGTAAGCAAGCTTCCCGCCGGTATGGCTTATGAGGACATGCTCATGGTGGGCACCAAGCTGGGCACGCAAGCTATCACCTACAACGGTGAGGCTACCCCCCTCGCCTCCTTTAAGAAAATCGTGGAACTGAAGCGGGATGTCATCAAATACCACGCCGCATTGGACCATTACGGGGTAGACCTGGGAGACGGGAACGCTTTTGAATGGGCAAAGGACATGAGCACCAATGATAAGGACATCGTGTTCGTGCTGGACCCCAAAATGTTCATCGATGCCGGCGTTGATCCTGCCAAGGTGGAAGGATGGGTATTCGCCAAGGTGAGCACCATGGACGCCAACAATAAGCCCATCGAAGTGGACAAATTTTTGAAACCCTTTAGTATTCAATAAATAGGAGGAACAAGTATGCAAAAGGTTTTGTTGAAAGTGGAAGGTATGTCCTGCGCTCATTGTGAAAGGGCGGTAAAACAGGCGGTCGGTTCACTGGAGGGCGTGAAGAGCGTCGAGGTAAGTCTGCAGGACAAGACGGTGACCGTGGAGCACGATCCTATGAAGGCCTCCCTGGATAAAATCAAAAACGAAATTGTTGACCAAGGCTATGAAGTGATATAAGCTAGCCACTAACATCAGTCCCCTGCCAGGCAGGGGACTGATCAGCGTGTCGAAAAAGTGGCTGCGCCGCTTTTTCGAATCTGCACCCTTCACCTGTGAGCTATGCTCACGGCCGGCGAAGGGTGTAAGGAAACCTAGCTGCGCAAGGCTTCCGAAATCGACGTACACGCCGCCGATTTCGGATTTATAGTCGGAGGGGGTGCCCCTCCGACACCTTCCAGAGGTTTTTTGACAGTCTGAGAAAGAGCGCTATGTCGGCGCTCTTTCTTTTTTGCTGTCGCAGATACAACGTC
>JAEVYX010000007.1 GCA_023392515.1 Bacillota bacterium
TCCAGCCGGGGCAAAAGCAGCGCCAGGATTCCGTGCGCATCAAGCTGAACGTAATCTCCTCCACCGTCCGTGGTAAACGGGTGGTGCTGGTGGATGATTCGGTCGTGCGGGGTACGACCAGCGCCCGCATCGTAAAGCTTTTGCGGGAAGCGGGAGCCACAGAGGTTCATCTGCGCCTGTCCGCACCGCCGTTTAAGTATCCCTGCTACTTTGGCACCGATATTGATTCCACGGACAATCTGATCGCCCACAATCATACCGTAGAGGAAATTCGTCAAATCATTGGCGTGGACAGCCTGGGTTACTTGAATACAAATTATCTGGACAAGCTGGCGGATCAGGCCACTTGCGGTTTTTGCACCGCTTGCTTTACGGGAAATTATCCCGTGGAGCCGCCCAGGCAAACGCAAAAATCCAAGTTTGAAACGCCCATTACCGAAAAGGATTGACCGGGAGGCACAGTATGAAAAGCGAAAGCGAAAGCTATAAAAGCGCAGGGGTGGATATAACCGCAGGCTACCGTGCGGTAGAGCTGATGAAAAGCCATGTGGCTCGTACCATGACCCAAGGGGTTCTAAGCGGTCTGGGCGGGTTTGGCGGCCTGTTTGAATTGGACGTAGAGGGAATGAAGCGGCCGGTACTGGTATCCGGCACCGACGGGGTAGGCACCAAGCTGAAAATCGCCTTTTTGATGGACAAGCATGATACCGTAGGGATCGACTGCGTAGCCATGTGCGTAAACGACGTCATTTGCTGCGGCGCAAAACCTCTTTTCTTCTTGGATTATGTGGCGGTGGGTAAAAACCTGCCCGAGCGTGTGGCCGCCATTGTTTCCGGGGTGGCGGAAGGCTGTGTGCAGGCAGGCTGCGCCTTGATCGGCGGCGAGACCGCGGAAATGCCCGGCTTCTATCCCGCCGATGAATACGATTTAGCCGGTTTTTCGGTAGGTGTGGTGGATAAGGAAAAAATCATCGACAATACCCGGATGCGGGCCGGAGACGTAATGATTGCCCTCCCCTCCTCCGGTGTACATTCCAATGGCTTTTCCCTGGTGCGCAAGCTTTTCGATATAGAGCACAAAGGTGTCGGGCAGTATCAGGCGGAGCTTGGGAAGACCTTGGGCGAGGCGCTTTTGACCCCCACCAAAATCTATGTGCAGCCCATCCTTGCGCTTTTAAAGGAAGTAGAGGTTCTTGGCATCTCCCATATTACCGGCGGCGGTTTTTATGAAAATATTCCTCGGGCGCTGTGCAGCGGCTTTTCAGCGAAAATCGAAAAGGCTGCCGTGCGCGTGCTGCCTCTCTTCTCACTCATGCAAAAGGCAGGAAACATACCGGAAAAGGACATGTTCAACACCTTCAACATGGGTGTGGGCATGTGCGTCACCGTGCCCAAGGAGAAGGCTGACCAGGCTCTGCGCATCCTAAAGGCTCAGGGTGAGGATGCTTACATCATCGGGGAAATCATCCCTGGAGAAGGCGGCGTGGAACTATGGTAAGGGTGGCGGTACTGGTATCCGGCGGCGGGACCAATCTTCAAGCCATCCTGGATGCAAAAGCAGCGGGGAAAATCCCCCATGGAGACATTGCCCTGGTGGTGTCCAACAAACCCGAAGCCTTTGCCCTTGAACGGGCTGCCCGGGCAAATATCCCCACGGCCGTCGTAAAAAAGGAAAAAGGCATGGATCCATCGGATTACGGGCAGCGCCTTCTGGATGTACTGAAAACCCATGCCGTTGAGTTTGTGGTGCTGGCAGGTTTTCTCGTCGTTCTTCCGGAAAATGTGATCCGGGCTTATGAAAACCGCATCATCAACGTGCATCCAAGCCTGATCCCCGCCTTCTGCGGCAAGGGGTTTTACGGTTTGAAAGTTCATGAAGCGGCCCTGAACTATGGGGTCAAGGTAACGGGGGCCACGGTTCATTATGTAAACGAAATACCGGATGGGGGCAAAATAATTGCCCAAAAAGCAGTGGAGATTCTGCCCGAGGATACTGCGGAAACATTACAAAAGCGGGTCATGATTGAAGCGGAATGGCTGTTATTGCCCAAGGCGCTGGAATTTTGCTGCAGAGAACTAGCCATGGTAAAGGAGACGAAAAAAAGTGTTGAACTTGTTTAACGAGCTTAAAAGCAATCCCTACCCCGGCCGCGGCATTGTACTGGGGATGACAAAAAGCCATGCCGTGATGGCTTATTTCATAATGGGCCGCAGTGCCAACAGCCGCAACCGTGTTTTTGTGGAAGCGGATGGCGGCATCCGCACCCAGGCATTTGATCCAGCCTTATTGCAGGACCCATCCCTGATTATTTATGCCCCTGTCCGCGTATTGGGAAAGGACACTATCGTCACCAACGGGGATCAGACGGATACGGTAGCAGATTTCATAAAAGCCGGTAAAACCTTTGAGGAGGCTTTGCGCACCCGCACCTTTGAGCCGGATGCGCCCAATTATACCCCCCGCATCAGCGGTCTGATGACCGTGGAGAACGGCTCCTGCTCCTACCGCCTGTCTATTTTGAAAAGCAATGATGGCAACCCCGATTCTCCTTTGCGTTTTTTTTATGAGGTATCCTCGCCCATAGCAGGAGAGGGCCATTTTATACATACCTACCGCTGCGATGGGAACCCCATTCCTTCCTTTGAAGGAGAGCCTAAAAAGGTTGCAATTCCGGATGATCTGGATGCGTTTTCCCAGAATCTTTGGGACAGCCTGCATGCGGATAACAAAGTATCCCTCTTTGTGCGCTTCATCTCCTTTCAGGATGGCGGCGTGCAAACCTGGATCATCAATAAAAATCAGAAGTGAAGAGGAGAATAAGCCATGGCAGCGGAGCTTTTCTTGAAATATGGCTGCAACCCCAACCAGAAACCCGCCCGGATTTTCATGAAGGAAGGGGAGTTGCCCCTTACGGTGCTGAACGGCAAGCCGGGCTATATCAATTTTCTGGATGCCCTTAATGGCTGGCAATTGGTGAGGGAACTTAAAATGGCCACCGGGCTTCCGGCCGCAGCCTCCTTTAAGCACGTCAGCCCCGCAGGAGCGGCGGTTGGTCTGCCCTTGACCCCCGTATTGAAAAGCATCTATTTCACCGGGGATGCGTCCCTTTCTCCCTTGGCCTGTGCCTATGCCCGGGCGCGGGGGGCGGACCGCATGTCCTCCTTCGGGGATTTTATTTCCCTGTCGGACGTGTGCGATGTCCCCACGGCGCTGCTCATCAAGCCTGAAGTGTCCGACGGCGTGATTGCTCCGGGTTATGCTCCCGAGGCGCTGGAGATATTGCAGAAAAAGCGCAAGGGCGGTTACAACATCATTCAAATTGACGAAAACTATGTGCCAGCTCCTATTGAGAATAAAGATGTGTTCGGCATCACCTTTGAGCAGGGCCGGAATGAATACAAAATAGACCAGGCCCTTTTGAATAACGTTGTAACAAAAAATAAACTCCTCCCGGAAGAGGCAAAACGCGATTTGCTGATCGCCCTCATCACGCTGAAATATACCCAGTCGAACTCCGTCTGCTACGTAAAGGATGGGCAGGCTATCGGCGTGGGAGCGGGGCAGCAGTCCCGCATCCATTGCACCCGCCTTGCGGGGCAAAAGGCGGATCAGTGGTGGCTGCGCCAGCATCCGAAAGTTCTTTCCCTGCCCTTTCTCCCCCACATCGGCAGGCCGGACCGGGACAATACCATTGACCTGTATATCTCAGATGATTGCGGCGACGTATTGGATGAGGGAAAATGGCAGCAGTTTTTTACCAGAAAGCCAGAACCCCTTCAAAAGACCGAGCGACAGGAATGGCTCTCTCAGTTGACCGGCGTTTCTCTGGGCAGCGATGCCTTCTTCCCCTTTGGGGACAATATCCAGAGGGCCTGGCGCAGCGGCGTGCGCTATGTGGCCCAGCCCGGCGGTTCTGTGCGGGACGATCAGGTGATTGAGACCTGCGACCAATACGGTATTGCCATGTGCTTTACGGGCATGCGTCTGTTTCACCATTGATGGTTACGGAAGGCGGAAACATATGAAACTTATGGTCGTGGGCGGCGGCGGGCGTGAGCACGCCATTGTTCAAAAACTGAGGGAAAACCCCACCGTGAAAGAAATCTATGCACTGCCCGGCAATGGGGGCATTGCCGCCCAGGCGGTATGTGTACCCATTAAAGCAACAGACATCATGAGCATCGTTGCCTTCGCCCGGGATAAGAAGATTGATTTTGTGGTAGTGGCCCCTGATGATCCCCTGTGCCTGGGGCTGGTGGACGAGCTGAACAAGGCGGGCATCCCCGCCTTTGGCCCGGACAAAAAGGCCGCCATGATCGAGGGAAGCAAGGTCTTCAGCAAAGGGCTCATGAAGAAGTATACCATTCCCACAGCCGCCTATGAAGCGTTTTCGGACGTGGATGCGGCTTTACGCTACGTTCAAAGCTGCGCCTATCCAGTGGTGGTCAAGGCCGACGGTCTGGCCTTGGGCAAGGGCGTCCTCATCTGCGAAAATGTACCGGAGGCGGAAGCCGCCATCCGGGTTATGATGGAAGATCACCAATTTGGAGCGGCAGGAAACCAAGTGGTGGTAGAGGAGTTCTTAACCGGCCCCGAAGTTTCGGTACTGTGCTTTACGGACGGAAAAACCATCAAGCCCATGGTATCCGCCATGGACCACAAGCGGGCGCTGGATGGAGACTGCGGGCTGAATACAGGCGGCATGGGCGCGGTGGCACCCAACCCCTATTATACCGAGCCTATAGCCGAGCGCTGCATGAAGGAGATTTTTCTTCCCACTGTGGAGGCCATGAACCGGGAAGGGCGCACCTTCCGGGGTTGCTTGTATTTTGGCCTGATGCTGACGGAGCAGGGGCCCAAGGTGATTGAATACAACTGCCGCTTTGGCGACCCCGAAACCCAGGCGGTGCTTCCCCTTCTGAAAAGCGATCTGTTAACCGTTATGCTGTCCACCGTAACCGGTACGCTTGCACAAACAGAGGTTGTCTTTTCAAAGAAAGCAGCCTGCTGCGTGGTGCTTGCCAGCGGCGGATACCCCAAAGAATATTCAACAGGCAAGGAAATCACAGGGCTGAATCACCTGGATGACAAAGACGTCTTTGCTTTTCACGCCGGCACCCGCCGCCTGGAAGGCGGTAAGCTGGTCACATCAGGGGGACGGGTCCTCGGCATGACGGCGATAGCACCGCATTTGAGCGAAGCCGTTCAAAAGGCATATGATGCCTGCCAGGCCGTTTCCTTTGAAGACATGCACCTGCGCCGGGATATAGGAAAACGTGCTCTGGAAGCAAGATAACGTACGGAAGGGGAAACCGTTCATGTCTGTTTTTCGCCTGTATGTAGAAAAAAAGGCACCTTACGCTGTGGAGGCCGCTCATCTTCTGGAGGAGATTCGAGGCCTGCTAGGCATACATCATGTTGATTCGCTAAGGCTTCTCAACCGATATGATGTGGAAGGCATTGATGGGGATTTATATGCACGCTGCAAACCCATCGTATTCTTTGAACCGCAGCTGGATCTTGCTTATGATGAATTGTCTAAGGGTGCACATACGGTTTTTGCGGTGGAATATCTGCCGGGCCAGTTTGACCAGCGGGCCGATTCCTGCGCCGAATGTATTCAGCTGGTATCCCAGGGCGAGCGGCCCATGGTGCGCACCGCAAGGGTCTATCTTCTGGATGGAACACCTACTCCTGAAGAAGTGCTCCGAATTAAGAAGTATGTCATCAATCCCGTGGAAAGCCGGGAGGCAAGCCTTGAAAAAAGGGATACATTGGCCCTCAATTATCCAGCCCCCCGCCCGGTGGAAATCCTTCACGGGTTTCGGGAACTGACGGCGGATGGCGTGGCCTCATTTGTAAAATCCTACGGTCTGGCAATGGACCGGGATGATCTGGAATTTTGCCGCCGATACTTTCTTTCTGAACGGCGGGACCCTACCCTCACAGAAATCCGCATGATAGACACCTATTGGTCCGACCATTGCCGCCATACAACCTTTTTGACAGCCATTGATGAAGTGACCATTGAAGAAGAGCAGGTAAAGAAGGCCTTCCAGCGCTACCTTGAACTGCGCAAAGCAGTCTATGGCAGCAAGGAAAAGCCCATTCATTTGATGGATTTGGCCACAATCGGCGCAAAATACCTGAAAAAGTCCGGCAAGCTCAATAATTTGGATGAATCGCCGGAAATCAACGCCTGCTCCATTGAAATCGACGTGGACGCAAATGGCGCAAAGGAAAAATGGCTGCTACTTTTCAAAAATGAGACTCATAACCATCCAACGGAAATTGAACCCTTCGGCGGTGCGGCCACCTGCATCGGCGGCGCAATCCGCGACCCCTTGTCCGGCCGCACCTATGTATACCAAGCCATGCGAGTCACCGGTGCGGCAAATCCGCTGGTGCCCGTGGAGGAAACACTGCCCGGCAAGCTTCCCCAGCGGAAACTTGTGACTACCGCCGCAGCAGGTTACAGCTCCTATGGCAACCAAATCGGTCTGGCGACCGGGCAGGTGGATGAAATCTACCATCCGGGTTATGTAGCCAAGCGCATGGAAATCGGCGCGGTGGTGGGGGCTGCCCCCAAGGCCAACGTGCGCCGGGAAGTGCCGGAACCGGGTGATATCATCGTTCTGCTGGGCGGGCGGACCGGCCGGGATGGCTGCGGCGGCGCAACAGGTTCATCCAAATCCCACAACCTGGAAAGCATTGAAACATGCGGCGCAGAAGTGCAAAAGGGCAACGCGCTGGTGGAGCGCAAGCTGCAAAGGCTGTTCCGCAACCCGGATGTAACTCGAATGATCAAGCGCTGCAACGACTTTGGTGCAGGCGGCGTATCTGTAGCCATTGGGGAGCTGGCAGACGGGCTGACCATTGACCTTGAAGCCGTTCCCAAAAAATATGAGGGGCTGGACGGTACAGAGCTGGCCATATCCGAAAGTCAGGAGCGCATGGCGGTGGTGCTTGCGCCACAGGACGTGGATTCTTTCCTGGAGGAAGCCCGCAAGGAAAACCTGGAGGCCACGGTGGTAGCCTCGGTACAGGAGGAACCAAGGCTAAAAATGACCTGGCAGGGCAGCACCCTGGTAGACCTGTCCCGGGAATTTTTAAACTCCAATGGTGCGCAAAAGCACGCCGCAGCTTATGTTGAAAAGGCAAAGGCAAAGGCAAAAGCACAGAGCATTCCAAGCGGAACCCTTGCGCAAAAGCTATGCACGGTGATGTCGGACCTGAATGTGTGCAGCAAAAAGGGGCTGTCGGAGCGGTTTGACAGCACTATCGGCGCAGGCACCGTGCTGATGCCCTTTGGAGGTGCCTATCAATTGACACCGGCTCAGGCCATGGCAGCCAAGCTGCCGGTGCTTTCCGGTGACACCACCACCTGCTCAGGCATGGCCTATGGCTTTAACCCTTATTTGACAGAGCAAAACCCTTATGAGGGCGCCTATCTTGCGGTTGCGGAAAGCGTAGCCAAGCTGGTTGCTTCCGGCTTTTCCCGCAAGGATGCATACCTTACCTTCCAGGAATACTTTGAGCGTTTGGGAGAAAATCCTGAACGGTGGGGCAAGCCTCTGGCCGCTTTATTGGGAGCGCTAAGCGCCCAGCTGGATTTGGGCATCGCCGCCATCGGCGGCAAGGACAGCATGTCCGGTTCCTTTGAAAATCTCGACGTGCCCCCCACCCTGGTCTCCTTTGCCGTAGCGCCGGGGCATGTGAGCAGCGTAACCTCCCCTGAATTCAAGAAAAGCGGGCATCGGGTGGCCTATATAAAGTCTGATCCCCTTCAGGATGCTGCTGGGTTTCTTTCAGCTTTGGATACGGTAGAAAGCCTCATCAGGGAAAAGAAAGCCTATGCCGTTTATGCCCTGGGCTTTGGGGGCATAGCCGAAGCGCTATGCAAAATGAGCTTTGGCAACCGCATTGGCATTTCCGTTGCCCAAGATTTTTCGGATGATCTTTTTGTGTGGAATTATGGCAGTTTCCTCATTGAGCTTGATGAGAACGAGTTGCTTGGTGAAACAATCGGTTTCACCACATCCGATTATGCCTTTACCTATAAAGAGGAAACGGCCGCTTTGGATGCGGTTCAAGAGGCCTATGAAGGAAAGCTTGAGCCGGTGTTCCCCTACCGCAGCAAAGGAACGGTTGACAAGGCGGAAACTTTCTCCTATCCTGTAGGGGAGAAAGCTCGGCCCAAGGCGGCATACGCCAAGCCTCGGGCCTTCATCCCAGTATTCCCCGGCACAAACTGCGAATATGATACGGCAAAGGCATTGCAAAGGGCAGGGGCAGAACCGGAAATCCTTATCATCAATAACCTGACTCCCTCCGCCATTACCGAAAGCATCGAAAGGGCGCAAAAGACCATTGCAAACTGCCAGATGATCGTGCTTCCCGGCGGCTTTTCCGGGGGTGACGAGCCGGATGGGTCCGGTAAATTTATCACCGCCTTTTTCCGCAATCCCCGGATGCGGGACAGCGTCCATGACCTGCTGAACCGCCGGGATGGGCTTATGCTGGGTATCTGCAACGGTTTTCAGGCGTTGATCAAACTGGGGCTGGTGCCTTATGGAGAAATCATCAATACCGACGATAGTTGCCCCACCTTAACCTACAACACCATCGGCCGCCATCAGAGCATGCTGGTGCGCACCCGCATCGCGTCTGCGAAATCGCCCTGGTTATCCCGCTGTCAGGTAGGCGACGTGTACACAGTAGCCATTTCCCACGGGGAAGGGCGGTTTGTGGCACCGAAGGGTCTGATTGACCAAATGGCGCTAAACGGACAGATTGCCGCCCAGTATGTGGATGAAAACGGCCTTGCGTCCATGGCTCTTGCCCATAACCCCAATGGCTCCTATCAGGCCATTGAAGCCATTACCTCGCGGGATGGGCGCATCTTAGGCAAAATGGGACATACGGAGCGCAGCGGCAATTCCCTTTACAAAAATGTGGACGGCCTGAAATATCAGCCCCTGTTTGAAGGTGGCGTGGACTATTTCCGGCTGTAAGGAGGCTTTTTCTTGGATCACAACGGATACGTCAGCCCTTTTTCCACCCGGTATGCCAGCCGGGAGATGCAGTACATCTTCTCCGATGACAACAAGTTTAAAACCTGGCGCAAGTTGTGGATCGCTTTGGCTAAGGCTGAGCGCAATCAGGGTTTGGATATAACAAAGGAGCAAATCGACGAGCTTGTTGCCCATGCGGAAGACATCAATTATGCGGATGCGGAAAAGCGGGAGAAAGAATGCCGTCATGATGTGATGAGCCATGTCTACGCCTATGGGCTGCAGTGCCCCACAGCCCGCGGCATCATCCATCTGGGTGCCACCTCCTGCTACGTAGGTGATAATACGGACATTCTTGTCATGAAACAGGGTTTACAAGTGGTCCAGCGCAAGCTGCTCAACGTGCTTGCGCTTCTCGCAAAATTCGCGGATCAGTATAAAGCTTTGCCCGCCTTGGCCTATACCCATTTGCAGCCGGCCCAATTAACTACTGTGGGAAAGCGGGCCACCCTTTGGATGAATGAATTGTACATGGATTATGAAACCGTCACCCATCAAATGGAAAGCCTTGCTCTGCTGGGCAGCAAAGGCACTACCGGCACCCAGGCCAGCTTTATGGAGCTGTTTAACGGAGATAGCAGCAAGGTCAAAGCGGTCGAGCAGGAAATTGCCGGGGAGATGGGCTTTCAAAAGGTAGTTCCCGTTTCCGGCCAGACCTATTCCCGCAAGGTGGATTTTCAGGTGGTCAGTGCTTTATCCGGCGTCGCTCAAAGCGCCAGCAAGTTTTCCTATGATCTTAGGCTTTTGCAAAGCTTTAAGGAAATGGAGGAGCCCTTTGAAAAGAGTCAAATCGGCTCCTCTGCCATGCCCTACAAACGCAACCCCATGCGTTCCGAGCGCATCACCGCCCTCAGCCGATATGTGATGGTGGATGTGCTAAATGCCGCTTTCACTGCGGGTACCCAGTGGTTTGAGCGCACCCTGGACGACAGCGCCAACCGGCGCATCGCAGTAGCCGAA
Source organism: Bacillota bacterium (assembly GCA_023392515.1). GTDB lineage: Bacteria > Bacillota > Clostridia > Christensenellales > Aristaeellaceae > JAEVYX01. The sequence continues at coordinate 10,036 of JAEVYX010000007.1, forward strand.
GCGTTTTTGGCCGTGGACGCAATCCTCAACATCCTGCTCAACGTATGCGACGGTCTGGTAGTCTACGAAAAGGTGGTCCGCCGCCGGGTAATGGAGGAATTGCCCTTCATGGCCTCGGAAAACATCCTCATGGATGCGGTAAAACGTGGCGGCGACCGGCAGGAGCTTCACGAAAAGCTGCGTGTTTATGCCCAGGCAGCGGCACGGGTTGTGAAAGAAGAGGGCGGAAAGAACGACCTGCTGGACCGCATCTGCGCTGATCCTGCCTTTGGCCTTTCCAAAACGGAAGCGGAAAAGCTTCTCAACCCGGAAGCCTTTACCGGCCGCAGCCAGGAGCAGGTAGAGGAATACTTGAAGGAAATCATCCTTCCCCTTTTGCAGGAAAAAAACGCCTGGGGCGAGAAATATGAGCTATCCGTGTAAAGGGAGGGAAAAGCAATGCCCTATATTGACGCAAAGGTGAACGTGCCCATTTCTTCCGAAAAAGAGGAGAGTATCAAGGCCAAATTGGGCAAGGCCATTGCAATTGTGCCGGGTAAAAGTGAAAGTTGGCTCATGCTGAACATCCAGGACGGCTGCCGTCTGTATTTCAGGGGCAGCAACAAGGAACCTGCCGCCATGGTGGAAGTCAAGCTCTACGGGTCTGCCTCCCCCGATGCCTATCGCAAGCTCACGGCAGAGATCACAAAAATTCTGGAAGATGAATTGGGCATCTTCGCCGACCACATCTATGTCAAATATGAAGAAATAGGTACCTGGGGTTGGAACGGCAGCAATTTGTAATGCCAGTGTATTCATAATAGTAAAGTCTCCGCCTCCTTTCATGTGCGTCATAGAAGGAGGCGGCTTTTTATGGAAATTGAAATAGCTGGCTACTTATGGTATCCTATTTCCATGGAAAGGAAGGGACCTTACATTGGATATTCAATCCCCTCAGATACCACCTGCCCTGGCGGAGGATGCGGACCTAAAGGAAGCCGCACGCAAGGAAGAACGCGTGGAAGCAAGCCTCTTTACAGGGGAATCCTTCTCGAAAGAAAATTTCAAGGCAGTTGAGGCGGCACAGTGCCATTTTACTAAGTGTGTGTTCTCCTCATGCAGCTTTGAGCGTGCAGGATTTTGGGATACGGTCTTTGAATCTTGTGATTTGTCCAATTGTGATTTCTCCAGGGCTGCTTTTCAACGCGCTATTTTCCGCCATTGCAAGCTTTTGGGCGCCGATATGATTGAAGCTACCTTGAGGCATGTAAAATTTGAGGATTGCCTGGCCGGCTATATCAACTTCGCCGACAGCAAATTGGACAAGGTGTGTTTTGAAAATTGCAAACTGGATCACGCATCATTTTCCCGCTGTAAATTAGCAGCAGAAATGACTGACAGCGACTTAACCCAGGCACTCTTCCAACAGTCGCCCATGAAAGGGCTGGACTTGAGCACCTGCCAAATACCAGGACTTCAGGTCACGCTTCCCGACTTGCGGGGAGCGATTGTTACCCCCCTACAGGCGGCAGAATTGGCAGGTTTGCTGGGTGTCGTGGTAAAAGAATAATCATGGGAGAATTCTCCCTAACAGGAGGAAAAAAGTTATGCTAACCATCGGCTGCCATCTGTCAGCTTCCAAAGGATACCTGCACATGGGTCAGGAAGCGCTGTCTATCGGCGCTAGCACCTTTCAGTTTTTTACCCGCAACCCTCGGGGCGGATCTGCCAAGGATATTGATCCAGCGGATGTGGCGGCATTTCTAGCCTTGGCTGAAGAAAACCATTTTGGAAAGATTCTTGCCCACGCCCCCTATACCCTCAACCCCTGCGCCGCGGTAGAATCCACCAGGGAATTTGCCTGGCGGACCATGCTGGATGATTTGCAGCGCATGGAGAACACCCCTGGTAATATGTACAACTTTCATCCGGGCAGCCATGTGCAGCAAGGTGTAGAAGAGGGAATTCGGCTGATTACCCAAATGCTCAATGGTACGCTTTGGCCTGAAATGACGACCACCGTTCTTTTGGAGACCATGTCAGGCAAGGGCAGCGAAGTGGGCAGTGCATTTGAGGAGCTGCGTGAGATACTGGACCGCGTGACGCTGGAGGATAAGATGGGTGTTTGCCTGGATACCTGCCACGTAAACGACGCTGGGTATGATGTGGTGAATGATCTGGACGGCGTGCTGACCAAGTTTGACAAGGTGATAGGCCTGCATCGCCTGAAGGCCATTCATATCAACGATACGAAAAATCCCTTTGCCAGTCATAAGGACAGGCATGAGAAAATCGGCGAAGGCTTCCTAGGTCTGGAAGCACTCACCCGGGTCATCAATCACCCTGTTCTTAAGCACCTTCCGTTTTTCCTCGAAACTCCAAATGAACTGGAAGGCTATCAGGCGGAAATCGCACTGTTGAAGAGCGTTTACCAGGATTGATGCATAGATAAACTGTTGTATCGCAGTCAAAAAACCCCACTTTGGTATGTTCCAAAGTGGGGTTTTGTAAACGATTGGGCTCATTTATTTAGTCACGCATCTGTTTTTCGCTTAAATACTTCTCTTGCCCCAACGCATAATAATCCCCGCCGTAAGCGTCCACTGCCACCACAAGGGGCAAATCCACCAATTCCAGGCGTTTGATGGACTCCGTACCCAGGTCCTCATATGCCACCACATCGCATGCCTTCACGCAGGCGGCCATTAGCGCCGCCGCTCCGCCAACCGCCGCAAAATACACGGCTGGATGCTCCTGCATGGCGGATTTCACCTTTTCGCTGCGTTTGCCTTTCCCAATCACGGCCCTTAACCCATAGGCCAGCAACACTGGAGTATAAGCGTCCATTCTCGTGCTGGTGGTGGGCCCGATGGCTCCCACCGGCCTACCCGGAGGGGTGGGGGTAGGCCCCGCGTAATAAATAGTCTGGCCCTGCAAATCAATCGGCAGGGGCTTTCCCGCCTGGATGGCCTCAAAAAGGCGGGCATGGGCCGCATCCCTTGCGGTATATACAATGCCGCTGAGCAGTATACTATCCCCTGCCCGCAAGCCTTTAACCTCCTCCAGGGAGAGAGGTGCCTTCAAACGCTTTTGCATCATATCTCAACTCTTCCTACAAAACTGTATGCGCGTGCCGGGTCACATGGCAGCTGACGTTTACCGCCACCGGAAGCCCTGCAATATGGGTGGGGAAGGCCAAAATGTTAACCCCAAGGCAAGTGGCCTTTCCGCCGAACCCCTGGGGGCCGATGCCCGTTTCGTTTACCAGCGCAAGCAGTTCCTTTTCCAACTCCGCATAATAGGGGTCGGAATTATGCGCATCCAGCGGACGAAGCAGCGCCTCCTTGGCAAGCTCGGTCACCTTTTCAAATGTCCCGCCGATGCCAATGCCCAATACCATGGGCGGGCAGGGGTTGGGGCCTGCAATCTTGACCGTTTCCAATACGAAGGTCTTTACTCCCTCCACCCCGTCGGAAGGGTTCAGCATGGCAACCCTGCTCATGTTTTCGCTGCCAAACCCTTTGGGAGCCACTGTGATGTGCAGTTCATCTCCCGGTACGATGCGGGTATGGATCACTGCCGGGGTATTATCACCGGTGTTCTTTCGGCGCAGGGGATCAGCCACTACGGATTTGCGTAGATACCCCTCCTGATAGCCTTGGCGTACGCCTTCCTGCACCGCATCCTCCAAGCTGCCGCCGGAAATATGCGCATCCTGGCCGATATCAAGAAAAACAACCGCCATGCCCGTATCCTGACAGATCGCCATATGCTGTTCCCGTGCCACTTCCTCATTCTTTTTTAGAATCTGCAACAAATCCCGGGCAGGGACATAGGATTCCTGTTCGATGGCGGCGCAAAGTGCGCATTGGATATCTTTATTTAGGCAGCAGTTCGCTTCAACACATAATTCCTTTACCGCATTTGTAATGTTTGCGGCGGATATATTCCGGATACGCTCCATGATCAATCCCCTATTCTTGCGGATTCAGCAAGGCTTTCACTTTGAGCGATGCGGCATACACCGCATTTTTCTTTTCCCCTGCTGCTATCAGCCGGTCCATAGCCTCCCGAAGGGCAGCCCCTGAAATCATCGCCTCGCATAGCCTTGCTTCCAAACTGGCATTGAAAACTTCCGGCTTTTCCTGCGGCGGGACTTGATGAAAATCCAGCACGATGCAGTATTCACCCTTTTCCACCTTGGGGTTCGCCCGCATTTTCTGCAGCACTTCCCCAATCCCGCCACGCAGTGTCAATTCGTGCAGCTTGGTTAAATCACAGCTTACAGATACCATCGTTTGGGGAAGCAGCTCATTTACGGTTTCCATCAATTCCAGCACCCGGTAAGGCGATTCGTGAATGACGACAATAGGAACCCCTTGGCTGATGCTGAGAAGCTTTTCCCGAAGTTCCTTTTTCTGCCGGGGCAAGAAGCCGTAAAAGGCGAATTCCGCCGTATCAAACCCGCAAACCGACAAGGCCGACGCCATGGCGGTGGGCCCCGGAATAGGGAGTACAGGGATGCCTGCCTCCCAAGCCGCCTTTACCACCTGATAGCCCGGATCGGAAATAGCAGGGGTGCCCGCATCGGTGGTCAAGGCCACATCAATTCCTTCGGATACCATCCGCTCCACAATCCAGCCGGCCTTGCCCTGCTCATTATGCTCATGGCAGCTGGTAAGCGGCGTTTTTATGCCGAAGTGGGCGGTAAGCTTCATGGTTACCCTGGTATCCTCCGCCGCAATAAGCCCGCAATTTTTGAGTGTTTCCACCGCCCTGGGGCTCATGTCCGACAAATTGCCAATGGGAGTCGCCACTACATATAACGTAGGCACTGCACTTTTCACACCCTTTCCACCACCCGCAATTTCGCACTGCGGGATCTTGGATTGCGGGCAATTTCCTCCTGGGAGGGCGGCACCGCACCTCCCGCAAGCACCTTCCCTATCGGCTTTTTCCCGCAGGTGCAGATGGGCGCCTTGGGGGGGCAGGTGCAGGGGTTTTGCATGGTCCGAAAGGCTTGCTTTACAATCCTGTCCTCCAGGGAATGGAAGGTTATCACGCAAAGCCTCCCCCCCGGTTTCAAGCAATCCACAAAATCGGAAAGGGCGCGGGACAGCGGGTCCAGCTCATCGTTAATCGCTATGCGGATAGCCTGGAATGTTCGGCGGGCCGGATGACCTTCATCCTTCCTGCGCACCGCCTTGGGGATGGCGTTGTCCACCACCTGCACCAAGTCTCCTGTGGTGGAAAGAGGGGTCTCCCGCCGCCTTTCCACCACAAACTTTGCAATACGGGCAGCCCATTTTTCCTCGCCATAGGTGATGAGGGCATGGGCAATCTCTTTCTCGTCTGCCTGATTGAGCCATTGCGCCGCAGTAACGCCCTGGGTCGGGTCCATGCGCATATCCAGCGGCGCATCCTCATGGTAGGAAAAACCCCGCTCCGCCGTATCCAACTGATGGGATGAAACACCCAGATCCAATAAGGCCCCATCCAGCATAGGCGCTCCCGCTTCTTGCAAAAGCGCCTTCACATCATGAAAATTGCCATGCAGCGCAAAAAAGCCCGGATATTCCTTCAGCCGTTCTTTTGCCGCTTGAATGGCAGCCGGGTCCCGGTCGATGCCGTACAGCACCGCCCCTCCCCCCGCCGTGCGCAAAATCTCCCCACTGTGGCCGCCGCCGCCCAGGGTTCCATCGGCGTATACGCCGCCGGGCCGGATGTTCAGCCAATGCAGGACCTCGCCTAAAAGCACAGGCTCATGCCGAAATTCCATGGACGACCTCCCCTGTTTTTTTCCAGCATATCACATGAGGGACAGCTCCTGCAACCCCATGATTTCCCGCAGCGCCCCCGCCATATATAAAGAACCTGCCGCGATGATAATCCCCTCCGGCCCTGCCAGCTCTGCTGCCCTTCGGAAGCCTTCCTGGAGGCTTTCCGCCGCAGACGCCTGACAGCCTGCCATAGTAAGATTTTGTGCCAACTCCTTTGCAGACAAGGCACGGTAATTATCCGGGGTCACAGTGACCGCCTTTGGTGCCAGGGATGCCATGTCCTGCAGCATATTCCCGGCCAGTTTGTCTTTTAAAACCCCGGTTAGCAGTACCCGCTTTTCGCCTTGGAGATACGTCTGTACATATTCCTTCAGTGCCTGTGCCCCTTGGGCATTGTGCGCCCCATCCAGCAGTACTCGCGGCTGTCCCTGTATCCATTCCAATCGGGCCGGCCATCGCACTTTTGCCATGCCACAGCGCATCGCTTCTTCAGAGATCACCATATTAGGAAGTGTTTCAATGGCGCTGAGCGCCGTCAAGGCATTTCCCAACTGATGGGCGCCCGGCAAAGGGATGTATACATCCTTCATCATTCCCCTGGGTAGCAAAAAATCCCCATGGCTTCCATAAGCGTCCGCATGGGTCATTGCCGCCTGGCTTTCCCGAAGGGCTGTCAACGGCGATTGCTTTTCTCGGCAGGCTAAGTGTACCACCGCTTCCGCTTCGGGCAGGGCGGGATACAGCACCGCCGGTACCCGCTCTTTTATTATGCCCGCCTTCTCCCAGGCGATCTTTTCCAGGGTGTCTCCCAGATACTCCATATGATCCATATCCAAAGCGGTAATAACCGACAAACATGGTGTAATGACATTGGTAGGGTCCAGCCGCCCGCCCAGGCCGACTTCCACCACCGCGATATCCACCTTCTCCTCCCAAAAGACGAGAAAGGCGGCAGCAGTGCCCAATTCGAAGGCAGTTGGAAACACATTATCTGCTGCCAGTTCTTCTGCCGCCTCTTTTACCCGGGTGACCGCCCGGGCCAAAGAATCATCAGATACGGGCACACCATTTAGCCGGATGCGTTCGTTATACCGCTGCAAATAAGGAGAGGTATATAACCCCACCTTTTTGCCTGCGGCCCTCAGCATAGCGTCCAGCATGGCACAAACAGACCCCTTGCCATTGGTGCCCGCCACATGAATGGCGGGCACCGGGGTCATGGGTATAGCAAGTTTTTGAATCAGAGCACGGGTGTTTTCCAAGCCGTTTTTCGCCCCCGTATACTGGGCGGCGTGTATATAGGCGATTGCCTGCGCAGCGTTCATCAGCCCATCTCTTTCAATTCGGCGATGCGCTTGAGAAGCGTATCGGCCATGCTTTGGTTGGTGGCAAGCTTTTCTCGCTCCTGATCCACTAAAGCGGCGGGAGCCTTTGCCATAAAGCCTGGATTGTTCAGCTTTCCCTGCGCCCTTTCGATCTCTTTCAGAAGATTTTCATGCTCTTTGTTCAGGCGCGCGATTTCCTTTTCAAAATCCACCATATCCCCCAAGGGAATAAAAAGCTCTCCGGCGGCGCACACGGCACTCACCGTCTTTTCCGTAACCGTCGAGCGGTCCGAAATCACTTCGCCGTGGGATACGCCGGCCAGCCTTTGAAGGTATTGCTCCGCGCCCCCCAGCGCCTTTTCCCAGCCGGATGCGGGCAAAAGCATAAGCCGTACGCGCTTATTGGCCGGCACATTCATTTCCGCCCGCAGGTTGCGGATGGTACGGATCACATCCATCACACCCTGCATTTGATTTTCTTCTTCAGGGAAGTCAAATGCATCCTCTATAGCGGGCCAGACAGAAAGCATCAGGAAGCCGCTTGCGCCAGGGAGATTTTGGTACACAGCCTCCGTCAGGAAGGGCATGAAGGGATGCAAAAGCTTGAGCAGGCTTTCCAGCACATGGAGGAGAACCGCCTTTACGGTGGTCTTGCTGGCCTCATCCTCCCCCATCAGGCGGGATTTTGCCAGTTCAATATACCAGTCGCAGAATTCTGACCAGGCAAAATCGTATATCTTTTGGGCGGCCAGGCCAAAGTCTCCGTCCTCCATATGGGCGGACACTTCCCGCACCGCTTCCTGGCAGCGGCTCAAAATCCACTTGTCGGGCAACTCAAATACTTTCCCGGCAAGCTCTTCCCGGCTGTCAATGTACATCAGCACAAAGCGGGAGGCATTCCACACCTTGTTGGCAAAGTTTCTGGCTGCCTCCACCTTGTCGGTAGAAAAGCGGGTATCATTGCCGGGGCTCACGCCCATAGCCAGGGAAAAGCGCAGCGCATCCGCGCCGTAGCTTTCGATCAATTCCAGAGGATCCACGCCATTGCCCAGGGATTTGGACATTTTGCGGCCCTTTTCATCCCGTACCAAACCATGAATGAGCACCGTATGGAAGGGTGTTTCCCCCATCTGCTCAATGCCGCTGAAGATCATCCGGGCCACCCAGAAGAAGATGATATCATAGCCTGTCACCAGTACATCTGTGGGATAGAAATATTTCAAGTCCTCTGTGTCCTCAGGCCACCCCAGCGTTGAAAAAGGCCACAGTGCGGAGGAGAACCAGGTATCCAGCACGT
>JAEVYX010000009.1 GCA_023392515.1 Bacillota bacterium
CCGCAGGAAATTCCCTCCCGAGCTTCCCCGCTCAACCCCCACGGGCAGTAGGCAGGGACGGATACGCCTCCGTGACAAGCGGCGAGCGCATCGGTCAAAAATTGACCTGTGCGAAATTTGGGTGGTACCACGCGGCAGTATGCCTTCGTCCCATAGGACGGAGGCTTTTTTTCATGGCTGGAATCAGGAAAGGGGATGCGGCAAATGGAAATGCGGGAACAAATTGAAAGCATGCGGTTGCAGCTGGTCACGGACTTGGAGGCTGTTTCCGGCACCCCGGCATTGGAAGCCCTGCGGGTAAAAGTGCTTGGCAAAAAGGGAGAGCTTACCGCGCTTTTGCGGGGCATGGGCCAGTTGGCACCGGAGGAGCGGCCTCATGCCGGGCAAATGATCAACCAGGCCCGGGAAGCTTTTGAGGCGCTTTTGGACGAAAAGCAGCAGGCTGTACGCGCCATGGAGCGGGCAGAAGCATTAAAAAGGGAAACCATCGATGTGACCGAGCCCCGGGATATTTTAAAACCTGGCAGCGCACACCCCGTAACGCTGGTGCTGCGGGATATGGTGGAGTGCTTTGCAGGCATGGGCTTTGAAGTGGTGGAAGGTCCCGAGGTGGAACTGGACCACTACAACTTTGAGTTGCTGAACATTCCCAAAAACCATCCGGCCAGGGATGCCCAGGATACTTTTTATATTGATGAAAATCAGGTGCTGCGCACGCATACCTCCCCCATGCAGGCGAGGACCATGCTGTCCCGCAAGCCCCCCATCCGAATCATCTGCCCCGGCCGGGTCTATCGCGCCGACGAGGTGGATGCAACCCATTCCCCGGTGTTTCACCAGCTGGAAGGCCTGGTCGTGGACCGGGATGTGACCATGGCCGATTTGCGGGGAACCCTGGAGGCCTTTGCCAAAAGGCTGTACGGCCAGGACGTGACCACGCGGTTCCGCCCTTCCTTCTTCCCCTTCACAGAGCCCAGCGCCGAAGTGGACCTGACCTGCATGGCCTGCCATGGGGCAGGTTGCAGGGTGTGCAAGGGCACCGGCTGGATTGAAGTGCTGGGCAGCGGAATGGTCAACCCCAAGGTGCTTGAAATGTGCGGCATAGACAGCAAGGTGTATTCCGGATTTGCCTTTGGCATAGGCCTGGAACGGCTGGCGCTGCTTCGCTACGGCATCCGGGACATGCGGCTTTTATATGAGGGGGATATGCGGTTCCTCTCGCAATTCAGATAAAAACAGCAGGAGGAGAGATCGTTATGAAGCTTCCCTTGAAGTGGATAGAGAAATATACACCCATCCCCATGGAGAAAAAGGCGTATCAAGACCGGATGATCATGTGCGGCACCGGGGTTGAGGGTGTGGAGAATTTGGGCGCCGATATGGAAAAAGTGGTGGTTGGCCGGGTTCTGACCGCAGAAAACTTGCCAAACAGCGACCATCTTCACATCTGCACCGTGGATGCGGGTCAAGGCCAGCCTTTGCAAATCGTATGTGGCGCGCCCAATGCAGCCCCCGGCATCCTTGTGCCGGTAGCGCTGGATGGGGCCAGGCTCCCCGGCGGCATCAAGATCAAAAAGGGCAAATTGCGGGGCGTGGTCAGTGAGGGTATGCTCTGCTCCGCTACGGAATTGAACGTACCGGTGGAGTTGTACCCTTCCGTTGGCGATGCCGGCCTGCTCATTTTTCAGGAAGATTATCCGGTGGGCAGCGATGTGAAGCCTATTTTCGGCCTGGACGACGCTGTTGTCGATTTTGAGATTCTTGCCAACCGCCCCGATTGCCTTTGCGCCTGGGGCGTGGCCCGGGAAACGGCAGTGGCGATGAATACCAAATTTCAAAAGCCGGAAATCACCGTCAAGGAAGGCGAAGGCAGCATTCACGATCACGTTCGTGTGACCGTAAACGATGAAAGCTTTTGCCCCCGGTATGTGGCCCGCGTGGTGAAAAACGTACGGGTGGGGCCTTCACCCCTTTGGCTGCGTAAGTATCTTTACGGAGCGGGGATGCGCTCCATCAACAATGTTGTGGACATTACCAACTTTGTCATGCTGGAGACCGGCCATCCCATGCATGCCTTTGATTTGAGCCGGGTGCATGGCCGCCACATCATCGTCCGCAAGGCTTTGCCGGGAGAAATCCTAAAAACCTTGGACGGAAAAGAGCGGCAGCTTTCCGGCATTGAGCTCCTCATCTGCGATGAGGAAGGCCCCACCGGCGTCGCCGGCATCATGGGCGGGGAAGAAAGTGAAATCAGCGAAAGCACCAAAGAGATCGTGTTCGAGTGCGCTGTCTTTGACCGCACCGGCACCCGCCTTGCAGCCCGGGGCCTGGGCCTTCGCACCGAGGCCAGCGGCCGATTCGAAAAGGGTGTATGTGTTCATACCGCGCTGGAGGCCATGCAGCGGGCTTGTCAGATGGTGAATGAATTGGATGCAGGGGATGTCGTTCCGGGCATCATCGACCTGTACCCTGCCCCAAAGGAAAAGCAAATTATCGAGGCAAGCTGCAGCCGTATTGCCGCCCGCACAGGGGTAGAAATTCCGCCTGACAAAATGGTGGAGATATTGGAATCCCTCCATTTTGAAGTAGCAAGGAACGGAGACCGGCTAACCGTCACCGTGCCTGATTTCCGCCAGGACGTGGACGGGGAGGCAGACCTTTCGGAAGAGGTTCTGCGGATCTTTGGCTATGATGCCATTCCCGCCACCTCACTTCGGGGCGAATCCACCATGGGCGGCCGCAACAGCAAAATGCGCCTGCGGGATAACATCTGTGAGCTGCTGACCGGCATGGGCTTTTACGAGATCATGAATTACTCCTTCATCAGCCCCAAGAGCATAGAGAAGCTGGGCCTTGATGACAAGGACCTGCGCAATCAGCCGATCGCTTTGAAAAATCCCTTGGGGGAGGATACAAGCATCATGCGGTCCAGCCTGGCCCCCGGCATGCTGCAAACATTGGCCTTGAATATGAACCGCGGTAACGAATTTGCAAGGCTGTATGAAATTGCCGCCGTGTTTGACGGAACCCGTCCCACGGCAGAAGGCCTGCCCACCGAAACTCCGACACTTTGCGTAGGGCTGTATGGCGGCGGCGCTGATTTCTACACCATTCGTGGGGTTATGCAGAGTCTTCTTGCACAAATGGGGATAAAAACCATTGTTGAACCCGGCGGGGAAAACTATCACCATCCCGGCCGCTGCGCAAAGCTGGTTAGCGGAAACCAGGTGCTGGCTGTGCTGGGCCAGGTGCATCCTGATGCAGCGGAGCACTTTGATATACCGGGACAGGCATATTTGGCGGAAATAAACCTTGTAACCCTGGCAGAATGTGAAAAGCCCATGGGTGAAGTGAAGCCCCTGCCGCGCACCCCCTCCGTAAGCCGGGATTTGGCTCTGGTTATGGCCGACAGCCAGCCCGTAGGCCCGCTGATGGCTGCCATGGAAACCGCGGGAGGGATGCTCCTGGAGGAATGCCGCCTGTTTGACGTATACCGGGGCGCTCAATTGGGAGAGGATAAGAAATCCGTCGCCTTTTCCCTCACCTTCCGGGCAGCCGACCATACCCTTACTGAGACGGAAGTCGGCACCGCTATGGAGAAAATTCAAAAGGTTTGCAGGGAACAGTTCCAAGCAGTCATCCGGTCGTAAGCCCAGGGGGCGCCGCCCCCTGGGAACCCCTGCCCAAGGGATGAAATCCCTTGGGTATCCCTAAATAATAATAGAAAAAGGGATGCCTTCTACAAACTAACTTGAGTTTGAAATAGGCATCCCTTTCATTTTTTCAAAACACGAATGTTTAAGGGTGTCGAAAAAGTCCCCTACAGTCTACCAACATCGTCTAGCAGCGCCTGCACGTCTTCCTCCCGGGTAGCCCAGCTGGTGCAGATGCGTACAGCGGTATGGCTGTCATTTACCTTTTCCCAGAAGGAGAAGGTATATTTTTCAGTAAGGGTGGCCAGCATGCTGTTTTCAAAAATGGGGAACTGCTGGTTGGTGGGAGACTCGATTAGGAAAGGGATTCCCTTGCTGCGCAAAGTATCCCGGATCAGCATGGCCAAACGTTGGGCATGGGCGGAGATTTCATCGTACAGGCCGTCGCTCATTAAAGCGGAAAACTGAACGCCCAATAGTCGACCTTTGGCAAGAAGGCCGCCCCGTTGTTTCATAAAATAACGGAAATCAGGTTTCAGGGCATCGTTCGTGATTACGACCGCTTCGCCGAATAATGCCCCCACCTTTGTTCCGCCAATGTAAAACACATCGCAAAGCGCACTGAGCATGGGCAGGGTGACATCAGTCCCTTTCCCATGCAAACCATAGCCCAGCCTTGCCCCGTCCAAGAACAAATACAGCGAATAGCGGTCACACACAGCCCGAAGCAGCCGCAGTTCCTCGGCGGAATACAGCGTGCCCACCTCCGTCGGAAAGGAGATGTACACCATGCCTGGCTTTACCGTATGCTCAAAATCTGCCTGCTCCAAAACGGCTTTTTCCACCTGCGCGGCGGTGATTTTTCCATCAGGTCCATTCAGGGCCAGAACCTTGTGGCCGGTGGCTTCTATTGCTCCGGTTTCATGCACATTAATATGGCCCGTGCCGGCACAAAGTACCCCCTGATGAGGGCGCAATGCGGCGGATATGACCGTCAGGTTGGTCTGCGTGCCGCCCACCAAAAAATGCACATCCGCCTGGGGACAGGCGCACTTTTCCCGGATCAGGGCTGCCGCCTGCTGGCAGTAATCATCCTCACCATAACCCGGTGTTTGCGCAAGATTGGTTTGTACGAGCTTTTCCAATACTTTAGGATGGGCTCCTTCCAGATAATCACTTTGAAACAGTATCATGGAAACCCCTCCCTTTCGATTATTCGTGGGTGCCGATAGTCAAAATATCCGGGATGGCCCGGGTGCTTTCCTGCACGCCGTCGCCGTTGCCCAATTCGACGCTCTCCCCCATAAACAGCATGGCAGCCGTGCCGCCGCCGTCCAGGTTCAAAGCATCGGAACAGCCCAAGTCGTACAAGGTTTCCGCCATAAACTGCAATCCGCAGCCGGCTGAGTACCCGGTGCGCCCCTCCACCAGCATGCCGATGTAGTGGCCCGGCGAGATGATGCCTATGGCATTGCGGGGTTCTTCATGGGTAAAGTTGGTATACATAACAGGGTTGATTTCTCCGCCCCTTATAAGTATTGGGCCAAAGCTCAACACATCCATGGCGCCTAGATCAAGGTATTCCTGCGCTGTGAGTTCATAAGGCTCAAACACCTGCATGTTTCCATTTGGGAAAAACGCGGCCGTATCCAAACTGGGCAAGCCCAGCGTTGTTTTGCTGTAGGTCTTGTCATAAAGAATTTCGCCGTTTCGAATAATAATGCCGACCCGCTGATCGTTGGCCAGCCGGTAGGAATAAAAATCTCCGCTTTGGGCATAAACCGCCTTATGTGCGGATGCCATGTCCTCGGGCATGCCGTTGGTGCGGCCAGGTTTTTCCTCGTTGTAGCTTATGGTATGCATGGCTTCGTTTTCGCTGCGGATATCGGCAATATACCACACCAGTTTGCTTGGGCTGGTGCGCTGATATCTGGTAATCTCCACCCGCAAATCCTGGGTTACGTAAACCCAGTACCCTTTTTCCGAGTCTTTCAGGATAAAGGGAGCCATGCCTTCGGGCAGGTATCCAAGGTCTATCGCAGGGTCAAAGGCCGGCAGTACCGTTTCAGGGGCAACAGGTTGATGAACACCTGCATCAGGTGTGCTTTCTCCCAGGGCAAGGACCGTCGGCAGCATAAGCGCAAGCGTTAGAAGTAAGCATGCTCGCTTTTTCCATCGTTTCATGGGTATATTCCTCCGTGGTGCTTCTAAAATGGAAAACCAACCTTGGACATCTTGAACGTTTTTATTATAGGAGTCGGTGCCTGGTTCGTCAATTGAATGGTTCAAAATATGACGCATCTCTTTTTAACTTTTACAATTCTTATGTACTCCAGCGGGATAAAATATTTCGAGGGGTGACAATTCCTATTCTTTTTCATTTTTTGTAGAAGTTTTTCAGGGTTTGCCCTATAATACTGATTCAAGGATTCCTGCAAGAAGGAGTGGTTGCAATGCGGTTTACCAAAATGCACGGGATCGGCAACGATTACGTTTATGTCAATTGTTTTGAGCAGATCGTGCGCAACCCCAAAGAATTGGCTGTGGCCATGTCCCGGCCGCACTTTGGGGTGGGCGCTGACGGGCTGGTTTTGATAGAGCCCAGTGATACGGCGGACTTTGAAATGCGCATGTTCAACGCTGACGGCAGCGAATCAGAAATGTGCGGCAACGCTACCCGCTGCATTGGAAAATACGTATATGAGCGCGGTCTGACGGACAAGACGGAGATTACCTTGCGCACCAAGGGCGGCATCAAGATACTGCAGCTCTTTTTAAAGGATGGGAAGGTAGAAAAGGTACGGGTGGATATGGGTTCCCCAGAGCTTAACCCCAGAAATATTCCGGTGAACCTGCCGGGGGAAATCGTGCTGGACCACCGCATGCAGGTGGCGGGACATTCCTACGCCATAACCTGTGTGAACATGGGCAATCCTCATGCCGTATTGTTTGTGGATGATCCGGACCGGCTGGACCTAAATGCCATTGGCCCGCTGTTTGAAAACCATCCGCTGTTTCCCCAGCGGACAAATACGGAGTTTGTGAAGGTAATCCGCCGGGATTTATTGCAGATGCGGGTATGGGAGCGGGGTTCGGGAGAAACGCTGGCCTGCGGCACCGGGGCCTGCGCCTCGCTGGTTGCGGCGGTATTGAATGGCAAGGCTGACCGCGCGGCCACGCTTCGCTTAACCGGCGGCGACCTGGAAGTGGAATGGTCCGCGATGAACAATCATGTTTACATGACCGGCCCCGCGGAATTCGTATTCGACGGGGACTGGCTTTTGGAAGAAACAGAATAGGAAGGGGATCAAAGCCTATGCTGCGCATCAATGAAAATTATCAGAAGTTGCCTGGTTCTTACCTGTTTGCGGAGATTGCCCGCCGAGTGAAGGCATTCCAGGCGGAAAATCCCAATGCAGACATCATCCGCCTTGGGATTGGTGATGTGACGCAGCCTCTGTGCCCGGCGGTGATTTCCGCTATGCACAAAGCCGTGGACGAAATGGCGGACGCACGCACCTTCCGGGGCTATGGTCCGGATTTCGGGTATGATTTTTTGGTGAATGCCATCCGGGAGCATGACTATGCAGTAAGAGGCGTAGACCTTCAATACGATGAGGTTTTCATTTCCGACGGCGCCAAGTGCGATGTGGGAAACCTGCAGGAACTATTTTCACTAGATTGCCGGGTGGCGGTGACCGATCCCGTATATCCTGTATATGTGGACAGCAACGCCATGGCCGGCCGTGCGGGAGAGTACGAGGAGGACGGCAAATGGTCGAACCTTGTATACCTGCCCTGCAACGCGGGCAACGGCTTTGTGCCGGAACTGCCCAACGAATCGGTGGATGTCATTTATCTTTGCTACCCCAATAACCCCACCGGCACCACACTCACCAAACAGCAGCTGAAGGTGTGGGTGGATTACGCCCGGAAAAACAACTGCCTGATCGTCTATGACGCAGCCTACCGGGCCTATGTGACCCGTAAGGAAATTCCCCTCTCCATTTACGAGGTGGAAGGGGCTCGGCAAGTAGCGATCGAATGCAATTCCTTTTCCAAAACTGCAGGGTTTACCGGCACCCGCTGCGCCTATACCATTGTACCCCATGAGGTAAAGGGAATGGGCAGGGGCGGGGAAATGGTGGAACTGAACGGACTTTGGAAACGGCGTATGGCCACCAAATTCAATGGCGTCAGCTATCCCGTACAGGTGGGCGCTGCTGCTGTTTATTCCCCCGAAGGTCAAAAGCAGATCAAGGAAATCATCGCGTATTACATGGAAAACGCCAGAATTATTCGGGAGGCGCTTGTTGCCCAGGGTTATGATGTGTATGGGGGTGTGGATGCTCCCTACATTTGGCTGAAAGTGCCGGAGGGCATCACCTCCTGGGGCTTTTTCGATAAGCTTCTGCGCGAGATTCACATCGTAGGCACTCCTGGCTCCGGCTTCGGCCCCAGCGGGGAAGGGTATTTCCGCCTGACCGCCTTTAACACCCGGGAAAACACGCTTCGGGCCACAGAAAGGTTTTTGACTCTAAAATAGCCGTATAAACACGAATAAAGATTTGCATAACGGTTCCTTCGTTCGTCTTGACAGAAGCGCCCCGGTATTGTATAACAGGAAAGGGCGCTTTTGTCATGCGCCTATGGATGGCGGCAATGGAGCCGCCGGCATAAAGGAGGATCTTTTTTATGATTCGTACCATCGTCGGCGCCAACTGGGGCGATGAGGGCAAGGGAAAAGTCACCGATGTGCTGGCGGAAAAAAGTGACATCGTTGTCCGCTTTCAGGGCGGAGCCAATGCCGGGCATACCATCATCAATGAATTTGGAAAGTTTGCGCTGCATCTGCTCCCTTCCGGCGTATTCCATCCGCATATCGTCAACATTATCGGCCCGGGTGTGGCATTTAACATTGAGGCGCTGCTTCACGAGCTGAATACATTGGTGGGCCGGGGCGTACCCAAGCCTACGGTGCTGATTTCCGACAGGGCTCAGGTTATGATGCCTTATCATATCGACTTTGACAAGTATGAGGAAGAGCGCCTTGCCGCTAAGTCCTTTGGCAGCACCAAGTCCGGCATCGCGCCTTTCTACAGTGATAAATATGCCAAAATAGGCCTGCAGGTCTGCCAATTATACGATGAAGCACTTTTGCGGGAAAAGCTTCAAAATGTGGCCAGCCAGAAAAACGTGCTGCTGGGTTACCTTTATCAAAAGCCGCCGCTGGACGTGGATGCGCTGGTGGAGACCTATACCTCCCTTGCCGCCCTCATCAAGCCCATGGTGTGCGATACCACCTATTATCTGCATCAGGCGGTCAAGGAAGGCAAAACCATCCTGCTGGAAGGCCAATTGGGCTCCCTGCGCGACCCGGATCATGGCATTTATCCTTATACCACATCCTCCTCGCCCCTAGCCGGATTTGGCACGGTGGGCGCGGGCGTTCCCGCCTGGGATATGAAGGATATTTATTGCGTCACGAAAGCGTATTCCAGCTGCGTAGGTGCCGGTCCCTTTGTGACGGAGCTGTTTGGCGATGAAGCGACAGAACTGCGTAACCGGGGCGGCGATGCAGGAGAATATGGGGCGACCACAGGCCGGCCCCGCCGGGTCGGCTGGTTTGACGCCGTGGCTACCAGGTATGGCGTTATGGTTCAGGGCGGCACGGAAGCGGTGCTCACCAACCTGGACGTGCTAGGATATTTAAAGGAAATCCCCGTTTGCACAGCGTATGAAATCGCCGGGCAAAAGACGGTGCAATTCCCCAACACGCCGCGACTGATGGGTGCCAAGCCTGTTTATGAGGTGCTTCCGGGCTGGCAAAGCGATGTGCGGGGAATCAGGCGGTATGAAGATCTGCCGGACAACTGCAAGCGGTACGTAGACTTTTTGGAAAAGCAGTTGGAAGTGCCGATCCGCATTGTTTCAAACGGTCCCCGGCGGGAAGAAATCCTTTACCGGGAGCCTTAAATACACAAGGTCAACAATGGGGTTGGGGTTAAGAAGGTGATCCCGGGCATGTTCCCAGGAAACCCTCTTGTCCGGCCCCTTTTTTCATACAGGAGGAACCATGGCCATTATTGATATACATGCCCATATTTATCCGGACGCCATCGCACAAAAAGCTGCGATATCCATCGGAGAATTCTATGATATTCCCATACGCCACGACGGTACCCTGGAGACACTCCTTACGGAAAACCGGGAAGCAGGCATCACCAGAAGTGTTGTCCATTCCGTAGCCGTTGCCTGGGAAAAGGTGGAGCGGATCAACGATTTTATTGCCCTTTCAGCAAAGAAACATCCGGAGCAGCTGATCGGCTTTGCCACCATGCACCCGCAGCATCCCCACATCCAGAAGGAATTGGAGCGGGCTGTTGCCCTGGGGCTTCGCGGAGTCAAGCTCCATCCTGACTTTCAGCATTTCCCCATTGATGACGAGGCGGCGTTTCCTATTTATGAGGCGATGGAAGGCCGGCTGCCGCTGCTGATCCACACCGGGGATACCCGGTACGATTACAGCCAGCCCTGGCGCATGGCCAGGGTTCTGGACAGGTTTCCCAGGCTGCAGGTCATCTGCGCCCACCTGGGCGGCTGGTCTCAGTGGAGCACGGCCCATGAAATCCTGGCCGGGCGGCCCAATGTATGGGTGGATACATCCTCCAGCCTGTATGCCATTTCTCCCGAAGTCGCAAGGGAGGCCATCCTGCACTATGGCATTGACCGGGTGATGTTTGGCACCGACTACCCCATGTGGAATCCCACGGAAGAAACAGCCCGCTTCAAGGCGTTGGGCTTTTCTTCGGAAGACATGGAAAAAGTGCTGCATCAAAACGCCGAAAAGCTCCTTCACGAAACGGCATAAAGGAGGATAATGACTTGATTGCCATTATCGATTACGGCATGGGCAACCTGCGCAGCGTTGAAAAGGCGCTGGCGTATTTGGGGCAGCCTTCAGAAATTACCGATGATCCAAAGCGGGTATTGGCGGCGGATCATGTCATTCTGCCGGGGGTCGGCGCATTCAGAGATGCCATGGCACGTTTGAGGGATACAGGCCTTGCCGATGCCGCCCGGGAAGTGGCAAGGCTTAAAAAGCCGTTGCTTGGCATATGCCTTGGTATGCAATTGCTGTTTGAAGGAAGCGAGGAAGGCGGATACCATGAAGGGCTGGGCCTTTTGCCCGGCACCATCGTCCGCTTTCCAGAAATGAGCCTCAAGGTGCCGCATATGGGCTGGAACACATTGGATACGAGAGACTGCGTTTTGTTTGACGGGGGGCTGCACCCTTACGTCTATTTTGTTCATTCCTATTTCATGCCGGATATCTCTCCTGAATGGACAACGGCTACCGCCACCTATGGCGTGCCCTTCACCGCCGTGGCTCAGTGGGAAAATGTATTGGGCGCCCAATTCCACCCGGAAAAAAGCGGAGAGGACGGCCTCGATATGCTTCGGCGGTTCGCTGCGTGGCAGCCTGAGCGGGAAGGGGAAAGATCATGCTGACCAAAAGAATTATCCCGTGTCTGGACATCCGGGATGGCCGGGTGGTAAAGGGGATTAACTTTGTTTCCATCCGGGATGCGGGGGACCCCGTGGAAGCCGCTGTGGAATACAATCGGGCAGGCGCGGACGAGCTTGTTCTTTTGGATATCAATGCCTCCCACGAGGGCCGGGGCACGATGTTGGATGTTACATCCAGGGTGGCCGAGCAGGTGTTCATACCCTTTACGGTGGGCGGCGGCATTACGTCATTGGAACAGATTCGGGATTTATTGCGCCTGGGTGCCGATAAGGTATCCGTCAACAGCCCCGGGGTGCGGAATCCGGATTTTATTGAAGAGGCGGCCATGCGCTTTGGCAGCCAGTGCATTGTGCTGGCCATGGATGTGAAGAAAAGAGAAAACGGCGGCTGGGACGTTTATGTAAACGGCGGCCGGGTGAACACGGGCAAGGATGCCGTTTTATGGGCCCGGGAAGGTGTCAGGCGGGGGGCCGGAGAAATCCTGCTTACCAGCATGGATACTGACGGTGTGGGAAACGGCTATGATCTTGATGTTACCCGTGCTATCGCCGATGCGGTATCGGTGCCGGTGATCGCTTCCGGCGGCGCAGGCCAGATGTCCCACTTCAAGGATGCGCTGACCACGGGCAGGGCCGATGCGGCGCTGGCAGCTACGCTTTTCCACTTTGGGATATTGGAGATACGAAAGCTGAAAGAGTACCTGCAAACAGAAGGTGTACCGGTCCGACTGTAAACCGGCACGCAGGAGACAACCATGGAAAATGAAATTGCCATTGTGCCCGCTTCCCTGGAACATAGGGAGGGTGTATACCGCCTGCTGTGTGAACTGGAAGGGCCGGGATTTGACCGGGTCGGTTTCGACTTGACTTTTGATACAAACCTGAAAGCCCCCTGCATCTGTTACTTTGTGGCGCTTTTGCAAGGCCTGCCAATCGGCTTTATCAGCTTGCATATACAAATGCTTTTGCACCATGGAACGCTGATTGGTGAAATACAGGAGCTGATCGTGACCGAGGCCTGCCGGTCCAAGCGTATTGGGGAGGAATTGTTCCATAGAGCTCTTCAGGCTGCCCGGGATAAAGGCTGCGCCCAGTTGGAGGTATCCAGCCGCAATACCAGGGTACGCAGTCATCAGTTTTACGAAAGAATGGGGATGAATAATACCCATTATACATTTTGTCTTCCCATTGATCCCTCTGAATGAATTGGTATTTTTTAGAAACCCATTGGGGACTATAGCCATGTAAACAAATCCTTGCTAAGGCCTTGCAAGCAGGGTATAATTGGAATACAAAAGATTGCGTATACCCGTAAGATCAAAGAATTCACTTTATACATCCTGGTATTTGAATGGATAGGAATTTCAATAAAATGGCGGTAAATAGATAAAAAGCATGGTCCGATAAAAGTTTATATGGGCTTTCTTACTGAATGGAGGTCGTTTTAAATTTAGGAAACGGGGCGGTATTATTTACAAAGGTGACAGTTTTTTGCTTGTGAATGGCAGATAGATTCTGTATAATAAGCAAGTGGGCTTGTCCCTTTGAAGAAAAGGAGTGCCATAATTTGAGCGATTATAATAACAACCGCCCCCAGGGCCGCATTCCGGCCCGGGCGATGTATGGTCCGAAAGAACCGACACAAGCGAGTCGGACACAGGAGGCTATACCAACCCGCCGGGGCAATCCCGTCCGGGCGCAGCAAGCGCCGGATTGGGAAGATGATATCATTCCCTCCAGCACACAGTTGGTCAGTAAAAGGGCTGTCAGGCCCGAGATGGCAGACGCCCGGCAAGCGGCTCCGGCAGCACAGGCGCGGACGCGTCACCGCCGGTCGGATCGGTATGCCGCAAACGCAAATGACCAGGACACCATGCCCCTGGAACCCATCCGTCCGCAAACGCCCCCAATCCGTACCGGAGCGCCCATACAGCCGGCCCGCCGGGTCATGGATGAAGGCGCCTTGTATGGCCAGGAAAAGCCGCCGGTTTCGGGCGGGATTTATGCCAGGCCTCCCCGGGGCGGGGATGTAACCGAGCCCCGTTCAAGAAGGCAGCAGCCGGCACCCGCCTATCTTCAGGAAGAAGAGGAAGCCCCGCGGCGCGGCCATGGCTGCCTGATCGGTCTTTTGGTTTTGGTGCTTGTGCTGGCCCTGTCTTTTGTAGGCTTGTTTGTGCTTTTGCCCGAAGGGGATACAGGCATGATTGGTTCTCTCAACGGGGTAAAGGCCAGTATTATGGAAGAGTATGAAAAGATCGCCGAGAATTTGAAAAATCTAATTGCCCCGGAGGCCAAAGTGCCCGCCCAGGCGTTGGATTTTCAAGTAGTGCCCACATCCGGACAAGCTCCGCTGGAATTGTCCTTCACCCTAACTACCACCAAATCGGTGATGGGGGTCCGGCTGGTGGATACCACAGGTGCCGTTCTCAAAGAGGATAATGTATCCGTGGTAGCCGACAACGAGGAAAACCGGATTTGGTCTATCAAGTTAACGCTGAATGACGCCTATTCCGGTACTATGGAGGCTCAGATTCAAGACGAGGAAGCGTGGCTGTCAACCGGCAAAACCGTACAGCTGAATATCGGCTCGCCCATTGTGGTGCCTACGGAGTCACCGGCGCCTGTCAATACGGTGGAGCCGCCCGTTGCTACCCTTCAGCCCTTGGTTATGGTAACGCCTGAACCTGTCATAACTCCGGCACCTACAATCGAACCCACGCAGACGCCTGTGCCGACCCCGGAACCCACAGCGACTCCGGAACCCACAGCAACGCCTGCGCCCACTTCAACCCCCATGGTTTATCAGCCTGCGGCAGCTGTGGAGGGTACAGACCCCAGCGTATTAAAGGCAGTGGCAAAGGTTTATTCAAACGGAAAATCAGTAAGCGATTTTGCCCGCACTGTGGAAGTGAAAATGCCCTCTCCTGAGGCCTACAGTGCTTGGCAGGGCGGCGTACTCACTTTCAGAGGAGGACCCTTCCGCCAGAATGCTTCCTTTGGCACGGTGGATGTAACACAAAGCAAGCTGGAAGTATTGTGGACTGCCGACATGGGCAGCATTGACAGCTATCACGGTGCAGGCTGGACAGGCCAGCCCGCCATTGTCAAGTGGCCCAAGGAAATCCGGGAAATGATGAATATCAACGATGAGAAGAAGTCCATTACCGCTTTGAAGGAAGTCATCATGCCTTCTCAGGACGGCAAGATTTACTTCCTGGATTTGAGCGATGGTAAGGCCACCCGCGATCCGATTAACGTGGGTTATCCGCTAAAGAGCTCCATCACTGTGGACCCCAGGAGTATTCCCATGATCAGCGTGGGCCAGGGAATAAGCAAAATTAACCGGGGCACCGGCAAAATCGGTTATTTCCTCTTCAGCCTGATCGACCAGAAGCAATTGATGTTCATCAATGGCCGGGATGATAAAGCATTTAGCACAAACGGTGCATTTGACGGTACATCCCTTATTGATTTGACCAGCGATACCATGATTGTAGCCGGAGAAAATGGCATGCTTTATACCGTAGCCCTGGATACCAAGTTTGACTATGCTGCCAAGACATTGACCATCAAGCCCACAATAGCGCAGTACAAGTCCCAGGTAAGCGGCCAGAAGAATGCCGACACCAGTGTGGAAGGCAGTGTAGCCGTCTATGGCAGCTATGCTTACTATGCCGATGCCTATGGCGTATTGCAATGCGTGGACATGAATACAATGAAGCCTGTTTGGATGGTAAATACCGACGATAATACAGACGCCACCGTAGCTTTGGATTTTGACGAAGATGGCACCTTGGCCCTTTATACCGCCAATACCCTAAAGCGGCAGGGAAAGAACGGCGTATGCACCATCCGTCGCCTGAACGCGCTCACCGGTGAGCAGATGTGGTCCCACACTGTCAATGTAGCCTATGATTCCGACGAGGTGGGCGGCGTAATGGCCTCACCCGTAGTCGGGCAAAACAGCATTTCCAATCTGGTGGTTTTCACCGTCGGCAAGACGGCTGAAGGCGGCACCATGCTGGCTTTGGACAAGAAGACCGGTGAAGTGGTCTGGCAGCAAAACATGCAGTCCTTCAGCTGGAGTTCCCCTGTCGCCGTGTATAACGAAGCTGGCGATGCCTGGATTCTTCAGGGCGACAGCAGCGGCATTCTAAAATTGATGGACGGCCAGACGGGCGCAGTGCTTAACAGCATTGAGTTGGATGGCGCTATCACCGGTTCCCCCGCCGTTTACAACGATATGCTGGTGGTGGGAACAAGCGGCAAAGGCGTCAGCAAAATTTACGGCGTACAAATTCAGTAACCGGGAAACAGGCCGCAATAGCGCCGGGGAAGGCTAAAAGCCTGCCTCCGGGCTGTCGGCCTGTTTCTTTAATAGCTGACATACAAGAGAGGATGACGGACAATGCGGTATTTGGTCGCTTTGGATCAGGGAACCACCAGTTCCCGGGCAGTCGTGTTTGACGAGACGGGGAAAGTGATGGCGGCCCACGGTATTGAATTCCCCCAAATCTATCCTCAGCCCGGCTGGGTGGAGCATGACCCCAGGGATATTCTGGAGACCCAGGTAGCCGCTTTGCGCATGGCGGTAAAGCTGTCCAAAGTGGCGGTGGAGGATATCGCCGGCATCGGTATCACGAACCAGCGGGAAACCACCTTGGTTTGGGATAGGAGTACCGGCGAATGCGTGCATAATGCCATCGTATGGCAATGCCGCCGTACCGCCCCCTATGTGGAAAGGCTGAAGGCGGGCGGAAAGGCGGATATCATTCGGGAGAAAACCGGACTTGTTCCGGATGCCTATTTTTCCGGCACAAAATTGGCATGGCTGCTGGATACGCTGCACCTGCACGACAGGGCGGAAAGAGGCGAACTCTGCTTTGGCACAGTAGACAGCTTTCTGGCCTGGCATCTGGTAAACGGGCGGCCCCACGTGACGGATGCCACCAACGCAAGCCGTACCATGCTCTTTAACCTGAATACCCAGTCCTGGGATGAGGAACTCCTGCAAATGCTGGATATTCCCAGGGCAATGTTGCCCAAAGTAGTGGACAGCGCCCAGATCATCGGCACACTGGATACCTCGGTGCTGGGAAAACCGATTCCCGTGGCTGCTATGGCGGGGGACCAGCACGCCTCCCTGTTCGGCCAGGCATGCCATCAAAAAGGAATGGTCAAGAATACGTATGGCACCGGCTGTTTCATGCTGATGAATACCGGGGATACCATTGTAAACTCCAATCAGGGGCTGCTTACCACCATGGCCTGGCGCATAGGCGGCAAGCCTACCTATGCCCTGGAAGGCAGCGTGTTCATGGGTGGAGCCGCCATCCAATGGCTTAGGGATGAGATGAAGTTGATAGAGAGCGCCGCCGACAGCGAGGGGCTGGCGAAATCTGTTTCCGATACGGGCGGGGTGTACCTGGTGCCTGCCTTTACCG
Source organism: Bacillota bacterium (assembly GCA_023392515.1). GTDB lineage: Bacteria > Bacillota > Clostridia > Christensenellales > Aristaeellaceae > JAEVYX01. Next base: position 16,628 of record JAEVYX010000009.1, read on the forward strand.
GGCTGGGCGCGCCTTGGTGGGATATGTACAGCAGGGGAACCATTACGGGCATTACCCGGGGAACAGGCCGGGCCCATATCGTTCGGGCTGCATTGGAGGCGATTGCCTATCAGTCCAATGACCTGTTGACCGCCATGAAGGCCGACTGCGGGTTCTCCCCCGCCCAAATGCAGGTGGACGGCGGCGCAAGTGCCAACAGCTTTCTGATGCAGTTCCAGGCGGATATCATGGGTGTACCCGTGGTTCGCCCCGCGGTTATGGAAACCACAGCGCTTGGTGTGGCCCTTATGGCCGGCCTGGCCACGGGAGTCTATGGCTCTCTGGAGGAAACGGCCAAGGCATGGCAGCGTGATTTGCAGTTTGATCCGGCCATGGAAGCCTGCGTTCGGGAAGAAAGGCTCAAGGGCTGGCACAAGGCTGTGAAGCGGGCATTGAAGTGGTTGGATGAGTAGCAGGGCAGGGGCTCTGCCCCTGCACCCCGCCTAAGGAATAAAATTCGTTAGGAAACCTATTACGCCCACAGCAAAGCTGTGGGCGGGAATAATAAAGATAAACCGAGCCGGAAAAGTATCATGGGCTATGGGCTCATGACGCTACCGAATAGTTCCCCCATGAATGAGGCATTCGTAAACCTTCCGGTTTTTAAGAAAAATCTCTTCTGTTCCGGAGTACCAGGAAAAGTCTCCTTGGATAATGGCATGATAGCTGTAATCTCCCTGCCGGTAGCATAATGGCCCCCGGTAGGGATATTCTTTTGGGACATTCAACAGCACTTCCTTGAGAAAGTCCCCGGAAAATCCTGCGTCCAGCACCCTGCCTACATAATTCATGGTCCACAAGGGCGTATCCTTGACCCACACCGCTTCCTGACCGGAAAACATTTCTCCGCCCAGATAAGTATCCAGATAGGAGTAATCCCCCTCTTTGTAGGCGGCATCATGGGAATTCGGCCTGCATCCGGCTACTTGGCCGCTTTTTGCAGCATAGGTGGCTCTTTTGGCCCGGATCAAAAAATCTATGAGCGCATCCTGGGCAAAGCTTTTGCCTGGACCCGCCAAGGCGGGAGCGCATTCCTGCTCCTGCAAAAACAAGCTATCCAGCGATGTATGAAACAGCTGCGTAAGTGCAATGGCCTTGTTCAGGTCGGGCAGCGCTTTGCCCTGTTCCCACTTGGCCACAGCCTGCCTGGATACCCCTGCTTTTTCCGCCAGCTGCTCCTGGCTGTACCCTGCCTGACGGCGAAGGATCATTAACCTGTCAGAAAAGCCCATCTCTCTCACCTCGCTGCCAGTATACCATGAAACCAGCTAAAAGAAAGTTCCAAGCTTATTCAATTAGGCAACCTGCAGTTGCATAGGGCTTCCATTGATTGTTTTTTTCTTATAATGGTTGACAAGGCTGATTAGCCATGGTATTATTACTGCCATTCCCGGTAATATATCGTATTTCGTGTCAGAGGTGCGTTTTTCATCAGTAGGCATGTGTGGGAGCCGGGGGGCTCAATCCCATGTGCGGAAAGGGAAAAATGCCGAAAGGACGTCCTACCCCCTGTGGGGCGGCCTTGGGTGCGCGGTGAACAATCACGCAACTGTCACCAGATTGGCAAGGTCTGGCGGAGCGCTGATACAGCATGACGGCCAATACGGCCGGTGCTTTTTGCACATGCTTTGACGCACCCGCAGGCTGGCCGCTTGTTGGTGCGATTTTTTTTCACCGTGATTTCTTTTCCCCAAAAAAGCATAGGATAGGATTGAGGTGTTGCACATGAAAAAGTTTCGGGTTGGTATTGTAGGCGCAACAGGTATGGTAGGTCAGCGGTTTATTGCATTGCTAAACGAGCATCCCTGGTTTGACGTGGCACTGGTGGCAGCCAGCGCACGCAGTGCCGGGAAAACGTATGGGGAAGCTGTGAAGGAGCGCTGGGCCATGCCTTTGCCCATCCCTGACCATGTGGAAAAGTTGCCGGTTTGGGATGCGGCCCAGGTGGAAAAGGTCGCCTCTCAGGTAGATTTCATCTTTTGCGCCGTAGATATGAAAAAAGATGAAATCAGAGCCTTGGAAGAAGCCTATGCCAAAACCGAAACCCCGGTAATCAGCAACAACAGTGCCTGCCGAATGTTGCCGGATGTTCCGATGATTGTGCCGGAAATCAATGCGGGCCATGCTGCGATCATTGAAACCCAGCGCCGCCGCTTGGGCACGAAAACAGGGTTTATCGCAGTCAAGCCCAACTGTTCCATCCAAAGCTATGTGCCCGCCCTGACGCCGCTTTGGGATTTCGGACCTACAAGGATCAGCGCCTGTACCTACCAGGCCATCAGCGGGGCCGGCAAGACCTTTGAAACCTGGCCTGAAATGCTGGACAACGTAATCCCTTTCATTAACGGAGAGGATGAAAAAAGTGAGCAGGAGCCGCTCAAAATCTGGGGCAGCCTGGAATTGACCGATCTTGGGCCGGTGGTGAAACCCGCCGCGGTTCCCGTCATCAGCGCCCAATGCATCCGCGTTCCTGCCAGCGACGGCCACATGGCGGCTGTCTCCGTATCCTTCCGGGAAAAACCCTCCATGGAGGAAATCAAAGCCCGCTGGGCCTCCTTTGAGGCCGAACCCCAGCGGCTGAACCTGCCCAGCGCCCCCAAGCCTTTTTTGCAGTATTTTGAGGATCCGGCACGACCGCAGACCCGCCTGGACAGGGATTTCCAGCGGGGCATGGGCGTAACCATCGGCCGGCTGCGGCCTGACACCTTGTTTGATTACAAATTTGTATGCCTATCCCACAACACCGTGCGGGGGGCGGCGGGCGGCGGCATTTTGACGGCGGAGCTATTGTGCGAATTGGGGTACATTCCCCACAAGTAAATCGCGCGGTGCATCCGCCTGCAGGAAGCGACACACGCTTTCGTAAGGAGGATAAAATGAATCATCCGCTCTTTCAGGGAAGCGGCGTGGCAATTATTACGCCGTTTACGCAGGATGGCGTCGATGGGGACGCCCTGGATGCACTCATAGACTTTCAATTGGAAAATGGCACAGATGCCATTATTGTCTGCGGCACAACAGGCGAGCCTTCCACTATGTCCGAAGAAGAAAAGGATTTGGTGATTGCAAGGGCGGTAAAGCGGGTGGACGGCAGGGTGCCGGTCATCGCCGGAACTGGCGGAAATGACACCATGAAAACCATTCGGGCTGCCCGGCGGGCTAAAGCTTTGGGGGCAGATGCCCAACTGTGCGTGACCCCCTACTACAATAAAACGACCCAACATGGTCTGATTGCGCATTATACCGCCATCGCCGAGGATGGCAGCCTGCCGGTGATCATTTACAACGTTCCGGCCCGTACCGGGCTGAACATGCAGCCTGAAACACTGGCAGTGCTTGCCAAACATGAAAATATCATTGCCATGAAGGAAGCAAGCGGCAATATATCCCAGATCATGGAGATGGTGCGTCTTTGCGCAGCGGATATCGCCTTCTATAGCGGCAATGACGATCATGTGCTGCCTCTCCTGGCCCTGGGCTTTCAAGGCGTGATATCTGTATCCGCCAATGTGGTCCCCCGTCAGATGCATGAATTGGTAGACACTTATCTGCAGGGAGACGGCAAAAAGGCCCTTGCGCTGCAAATGAAGGTGAATCCCTTGATTTCATCTCTGTTTTGCGAGGTAAGCCCTGTGCCGGTAAAAACCGCACTGCGGCTGATGGGCAAGTGCTCCGGCATTCTTCGGATGCCGTTGGTGGAAATGCTGCCTGCCAACCGGCAAAGGCTGAAGCATGAAATGCGGGCTATCGGGCTTTTAAGGTAAGTTAGGAGAGAATGCGAATGAACGTGTTGATAAGCGGCGCTTGCGGGCGCATGGGCCGGGAAGTGGCGTCGCTTTG
>JAEVYX010000038.1 GCA_023392515.1 Bacillota bacterium
AAAGTTCATGGATTTATGCAACTTGCAAAATTCGATAAAATCTTGCAATTTCGTTTGACAGGAACCCATCATGCTGTTAGAATATCTGCTAATAACCATTTCCCCCTATGCCCTTATCCATTCTTAAAATAGAAAGGAAGATGTGCATGCTTCAAAAAGAAGTTCGCCAAGGCCTTACTTTTGACGATGTGCTGCTTGTCCCCCGCCGCAGCGAGGTGCTCCCCAAAGATGTGGACCTGACCACGCAGCTGACCAGCGCCATCAAGCTGAATATTCCACTGCTATCCGCGGCCATGGATACAGTGACCGATGCCCGGCTGGCTATCGCAATCGCCCGGGAGGGTGGGCTGGGTATCATTCACAAGAACATGTCAATTGAAGAACAGGCAGCCCAGGTGGATAAGGTGAAGCGCAGCGAACATGGCGTCATCACCGATCCATTTTTTCTTTCTCCCGAACATCTAATCGCCGATGCTGAGGCACTGATGGCCCGTTACCGCATCAGCGGCGTGCCCATCACAAGAGATGGAAAGCTGGTAGGTATCCTCACCAACCGCGACCTGCGCTTTGAAACGGACATGCAGCGGCCCATCGGCGAAGTAATGACCAGCAAAAACTTGGTGACCGCTCCGGAGGGAACCACCCTGGAGGAAGCCAAAAAGCTGCTGGCTGCCCACCGGATTGAAAAATTGCCCATCGTGGATAAAGACTACAACCTTCGGGGTCTTATCACCATAAAAGATATTGAAAAAACCACCAAATACCCCCACAGCGCCAAGGATCAGAACGGGCGCCTCTTGTGCGGCGCGGCGGTAGGCATCACCAAGGATGTGCTCCAGCGTATTGAAGCGCTGGTCGCAGCCAAGGTAGATGTAATCTCCATCGATACCGCACACGGCCACAGCGTGGGAGTATTGCATGCCGTGGAGGAAATCCGCAAATACTACCCCAGCATTCAGCTTTTTGCAGGGAATGTGGCTACAGCCGCCGCCACCCATGATTTGATTTCTGCCGGCGCAAGCTGCGTGAAGGTGGGCATCGGCCCAGGCTCCATCTGTACAACCCGGGTTGTAGCCGGCATTGGCGTTCCCCAGGTTACCGCTGTCAGCGACTGTGCGGAGGAAGCGGACAAGTACGGCGTGACCGTCATTGCAGATGGCGGCATCAAATACTCCGGCGATATTCCCAAGGCCATCGCGGCGGGGGCCAGCGCCGTTATGCTGGGCAGCCTCTTTGCCGGTGTGGATGAAAGCCCGGGAGCCATGGAAATTTACCAGGGCCGCTCTTTCAAGGTGTACCGGGGCATGGGTTCCCTGGGCGCCATGGCGGAGGGCAGCAAGGACCGTTATTTCCAGGAGGATGCCAAGAAGCTGGTTCCGGAGGGAGTGGAAGGCAGGGTGCCTTACAAAGGGCCGCTGACCGATACGGTGTACCAGCTCATGGGCGGCCTTCGCTCGGGCATGGGCTATTGCGGAGTAGGTACCATCCCGGAACTTCGCCAGCACGGCGAATTCATCCGCATTACCAGCGCAGGCCTTACCGAAAGCCACCCCCACGATATCTCCATCACCAAGGAATCCCCCAACTATTCCCGGATGGATTCGTAACCCCTTTCCAACAAACGGCAGCTTTAATGAAGGAGTTGCCGTTTTTTCCGTCGAATGATATGATTTGGCTTTTTTACAATATCAGGGAGGTGTTTCCATGCGCGATATGGTGCTGATCATTAATTTTGATGAGTTAAACAGCCGTTCTGTCGCCCGCAAGCTGCGTGCGGAACGGGTGTACTGCAAAATTGTGCCTGCCACCGTCACGCTGGAAGAGGTCAAGGCGCAGGAGCCGCTGGGGCTGATATTGACAGGCGCTTCCAAAGGCATGAACACGCTGCCGGGTTTCGACCAGCAGCTATTGTGCCTTGGCGTGCCCATTTTGGCCCTTGGGGACGCCGGTGCTGTCTTGTGCTCGCTGCTGGGCGGGCATCCGGAAGACAGCTTTCTGGAGCGCAGCGCCGCCTTGGTGACCTATGATGAAGAACATCCCCTGTTTTTTGATGTGGCCGAAGGTGAGCGGATGATGGCCAGTGTCCGCCCGCTGACCCTTTGTGAAACACTTAATCCCGCCGCCTGGGTGGGAGATGCGGTCATAGGCTTTGTCCACAAGGAACTGCCCATTTGCGGGCTTCAGTTTCAGGTGGAGCAAAACGATCCAGACGGCATACAAATACTGGCCAACTTTGCCCTGCAGGTTTGCGGCTGCACCGCCTGGTGGGACAACGAGGCTTTTATCACCAGGGCCGTAGAGGAAATTCAGCGGGTTGTGGGCGAAGGAACGGCCTTATGCGCATTGTCCGGCGGCGTGGACAGTGCGGTATGCGCCCTTTTGGGCCACAAGGCCATCGGTGCCCGGCTGAAGTGCATCTTTGTGGATACGGGGCTTATGCGCAAGGATGAAGGGGATATCCTTGTGCCCTACTATCAAAACACCCTTGGTTTAAATATCACCCGCGTTAACGCTGGAGACCGCTTTTTGCGGGAGCTGGCCGGTGTCAGCGACCCCAAGGAAAAGCAGCAGATTATCCACAGGCTTTTGCAGGACATCCTGGATGACGAAGTGAAGAAGACCCCGGATGCGGACGTGCTTTTGGAAGGCACCAATTACACCGATACCATGCATCATAATGATGTGGAAATCGCCCCGGCCGCATTACGGCTGCACTCCCGGCAGGCTACAATTGTGACGCCGGTAAGGGAATTGTTTAAGGATGAAATACGCCGGGTAGGCGAAACCATGGGCCTTCCGCCCGAAATTTATTCCAGGCAGCCCTTTCCCGGCAGCGGCCTTGCCATACGGATTCTGGGTGAAGTGACCCCCGATAGGCTGCATATTCTTCAGGAAGCAGATGCAATCTTCCTGGATGAAATCGCCCAGAGCGGCCAAGGGAAGCGTCTGTGGCAGTATTTTGCAGTGCTTTCCGACAACCCCAAGAACGAGTTTCGGGGTGTGGTCATCTGCCTGCGGGCCGTGCATGCCAGTGAAGGGACCGGCGCCATGGCGGCACGGCTCCCCTATGACCTGTTGGAGCGGACGGTGGACCGCATTCTGAAAGCATTGCCCCAGGTAGCCCGGGTGGTATATGATTTGACCCCCAGCGGGAGTTATGCCGGCATTGAATGGCAATAGACAGAGAGGAGCCTCAATGATTCTTTGCGATACCCATGCGGATACCCTGTACGAACTGGGATATAAAAAATCCTCAAACCCCGATATCACCATGGAGCGGCTGCTAAAAGGCGGCGTTACGCTTCAGGTTTTAGCCTTATGGACTGGCCCTGACGGAAACAAGGGCGATGTGAACGGAATTGTGAGCGCGGAATTGGAAGCCCTGGAAGCCTTAAAGGCGAAGGGCTGGCGCCAGGTGGACGATCCCTCTATGGCGCGGGAAGGCGAACCCTGCGTGATGCTGTCGGTAGAAGGCGGCGAAGTTTTTGAAGGCGGCCTTCACGCCGTGCAATACTGGCGGGAAAAGGGCGTGCGCATGGCGGCAATTATCTGGAACCATGAAAACGCCATCGGCTTCCCCGCCAAAGGCGGCACAAACCAGGGGTTGACGGATTATGGCTTGCAGGTCGTCCGGGAAATGCAGCGTCTGGGCATTGCTGTGGATACCTCGCACCTGAACGAGCGTGGCTTTTATGACATTTTTGAGAAGACTAATCTCCCGCCTCTGGCCTCCCACAGCTGCTGCACGGCGTTGATGAACCACCCCCGCAACCTGACTGACGAACAATTGAAGCTGCTCATCCGGAATGGGGGCTATGTGGGCGTTAATTTCTACGGCGATTTCCTTACCACTAAAGCGGCCACCGTGGAGACTGTGGCGGATCATGTGGATTACATCTGCCAGATAGGCGGGGAGAAAAATGTTGGCTTTGGCTCGGACTTTGACGGCATCGACGTCTATCCCGAAGGATTGCGCCATCCGGGGGATTTTCCCAACCTGCTAGCGTGCCTGCGCAGGCGGGGATATTCGGAAGAAGCCGTAGCCCGCATTGCTGGTCAAAATCTTTTGGACTATTTCGGGCGTATCGCGCCAAAAAAAGCTTAACATCCCCTTTACGCATAGGGACAAGGGAATGCCTTCAAACTAAAGCTGCCGGGTAAGGCAGCGCAAAGAGAAGGCATTCTTTTTTTGCGCAGAAGGAGCAATATGATCGAACTTAACCATATTTCCAAAACGTATCCTTTCGGAGGCATTACTGTCACCGCTTTGGAGGATGTTACGCTGCATATCAAGCCCCAGGAATACGTGGCCATTCTGGGGCCCAGCGGATCGGGAAAATCCACGCTGATGCATATCATAGGCTGTCTGGATACCCCCAGCCAGGGGGATTATGTGCTGGACGGGCAGGCAGTGGCCAACCTTCATGCCAATGAACTGGCCCGCATCCGCAGCCAGAAGATCGGCTTTGTGTTTCAGGGGTTTCAATTGCTGCCAAGACTTACCGCGCTGGAAAACGTGGCACTGCCCCTTATGCTGCAAGGCATGCACCCCAGGGAGCGGGAGGAGCGGGCCGTTCAGGCGTTAAAGCAGGTGGGGCTTCACAACCGGCTCTATCACAAGCCTCCCCAGCTTTCCGGCGGCCAGCAGCAGCGGGTGGCCGTAGCCAGGGCACTCATCCACGCTCCAAAGGTTCTGCTGGCGGATGAACCCACCGGAAACCTGGATGTGCAGTCCACCCAGGAGGTTTTGGCCCTCTTTGACGGCCTGCATGAAAACGGGCACACCATTGTACTCATTACCCATGATAGCACCGTGGCGGCCCGCGCAGCCCGGAAGGTCACCGTAAACGCAGGAAGGCTGAACTGACGGGCGTTAGATTCCCTCGCCTTGACAGGGGGAGGGAAATCTGTCATACTTAGCGCAAACGATTGCATAAAATCGTACATCCCATGTTTTGCCTAAAGGAGGGTTGCTCATGCGCGATACCAGCCTGAGTGCCATTGTCCACCAGCCGTGGCTGGAATACCGCCACGCTCTGCCCGACGGGCAGGTTTGCATCCGCCTTTGCACCGGCAGGGGCGATTGGGACCATGTTTTATTGCATGCGGCGGATATGTACGGGGAAGGCCCTTCCATGTCAAGGGCGGATCAATACCCCATGGAAAGAAAATGGCGGGATGGACTGCACGATTATTACGAGGCGGTTATTTCACGAAATGACCCCCGCATCCACTATATATTCTCTCTAACACAAGGCGGAATAACGCTGGTTCTCGATCAGGACGGCCTCTATCCCGCGGAATCAAAAAAGCCGGAAGACCTGGTGTGTTTCCCCTTCCCTTACGCCTATCCGGAACGGAAAAAGCCTGACTGGGCCAGGGGCTGTGTAGGCTATCAAATCTTTCCCGACCGCTTTTTACGCGGGCAGCAGGAAAACGCATCTCTCGAAGCGGTGGAGCCCTGGGATTCGACTCGTTACGCCAACGAATACCGCTTCGGCGGGAATTTGAACGGCATCCGGGAGGCAATCCCCTATTTAAAAGAGCTGGGTGTGGGCGTCGTTTACATGACCCCCATCTTTCAAAGCAATACCTCCCACCGCTACAATACCTTCGACTATTATCAAGTGGACCCGCTGCTGGGTTCTCTTGAAGATTTGAAGGGCCTTGCAGACGAGCTTCATACCGCTGGGCTGCGCATTGTGCTGGACGGCGTTTTCAACCACAGCGGAACAGCGTTCGCGCCTTTTCAGGACGCAAAAACAAGGGGCAGGGAAAGCCCCTATTATGACTGGTTCTTTTTTGATGAGAATAAATATCCCTGCGGTTATGCCACCTTTGCCCATACGCCGGAAATGCCCAAGCTGAACCTGAAAAACGAAGACGCCGCCGCCTACTTTCTGGCGGTAGGCCGCTACTGGCTGAAGGAAGCCCATATCGACGGCTGGCGGCTGGATGTATCCCCGGAGGTATGGCCTGATTTCTGGCGCAAGTTTCGCACCGCCGTATTGCAGGAAAACCCCGATGCGCTGCTCATCGCCGAGTGCTGGGATGATTCCAGGCAATGGCTTACCCCCGGCGATATGTTCGACAGCACCATGCACTATGTGCTGTCAAGAGCCATTTGGCAGTTCTTCGGAAAGGGTCAAATCAACCTTTCAGAATTTGATGACAGGGTCAACAGAGCCATGGCCATGTACCCCCACGCGGTGCAGGAGGTGCTGTGGAACTTTCTGGACAGCCATGACACCGCCCGCTTCCTTACCCTGGCAGACGAGGCGGAATACCGGCTCCGGGCCGCATCCTTTTTCCAGATGACTCACCCCGGCGTGCCCATCATTTATTATGGGGATGAATTGGGCCTTTCCGGCGGCCCGGATCCGGATTGCCGCCGCCCCATGCCCTGGCATACGGTTTTGGGAAACAGCCTGCTTAACCATTATCAATCCCTCACCTATTTGCGGCAAGACAGCGATGCCCTGCGCCATGGTGATTTTACCACCTGGCTAACTGCGGATGACGGCCTTTATGCATACCTGCGCAAAAGCAAAACCCAGGAGGCTTTGATGGTTTTGAACACCGCAGAAAAAGCCCTCCGGAGGGTTCTGCCCCTGCCGGAAGGCTTCTCACAATTGGAAACGGTAAAAGATGAGCTGTCAGGTCAAGTAATCCTCGTAACGGCCCAAACCCTGGTAATCAGCCTGGAACCGGGTCAAGGGATGGTGTTCTTGCGGGAGCTAAACCAAGATAAAAATTAAAGTTTTCCTGGAGGGGTGCGGGGGGGTTACCTTTTTCAAAAGGAGCCGCTTGCGAGTGAGCGCAGTGCGCTCAATGAACGAGCAAGTAGGCTCTATGCCAGCACAGAGCAGCGTGAAACGCCGCGACAATGCTGGCAAGTGAAGGACTCCCCGCATTATCGTCTCTCTTTATTTCTTCTCGCCGTACTGCAGCGCTGCGCCCACGAAGTCCCGGAACAAGGGGTGGGGGCGGTTAGGCCGGCTTTTGAGTTCTGGATGGAACTGCACGCCAACGAACCAGGGATGATCGGGAAGCTCGACGATTTCCACTAGATTGCGCTCCGGGTTTTTCCCGGCAATTCGCATGCCTCCGGCTACAAACCGGTCCAGGTATTCATTATTGAACTCGTACCGGTGGCGGTGGCGTTCCTCGATTTCAGCTGTCTGATAAGCGGCGCTGCTGAAGGTTTGATCCGTAAGGCTGCAGCGATACTTGCCCAGCCGCATGGTGCCGCCCAGGTTTTTCAGGTTCTGGTCCTCCATAAGGTCAATGACGGGGTAGGTGGTATGGGGGTCCATTTCCGTCGTATTGGCATCACGCAGGTCCAGCACATGGCGGGCAAACTCGATTACTGCCATCTGCATGCCCAGGCACACCCCAAAGAAGGGTATTTTCTTTTCCCGGGCGTATTGCACAGCAGTCATTTTGCCTTCCAGGCCGCGGCAACCAAAACCGCCGGGCACCAGAACGCCGTCGGCGTTTTCCAGCATTTTTGCCACATTCTCCTGGGTCACTTCCTCGGCAGGCACCCAGGAAATATGTACCTTGGCATGATGGTGAATGCCGCCATGGGTCAGCGCTTCCACAACGCTCAAGTAAGCATCGGGCAATTCCACATACTTGCCCACCAGGGCAATGGTGGTTTCCTTGTGGCAGGTCAGCTGGCGCTGGACCATGCTTTCCCACTCGGTCAAGTCGCATTCCATGTCGGGGATGCCCAGCATTTCGCAAACCTTTTGATCCATTCCCTCCGCATGGAGCATGAGGGGCACCTCATAGATAGTGCGCGCGTTCAGGTTTTGAAACACCCGGTCCACGGGAAGGTTGCAGAACAGGCTTATTTTCTGCCGTAATTCAAAGGGGATGGGATGCTCGCTGCGGCAGACCAGCATATCGGGCGAAATACCGATAGCCCCCAGCTCTTTTACGCTGTGCTGGGTCGGCTTCGTCTTCAATTCCCCCGCCGCGTGCAGGTAAGGCACCAGCGTAACGTGGATGTATAGGCTGTTTTCCCGGCCGACTTCGGCGCGCATCTGGCGGACGGCCTCCATAAAGGGCTGGCTTTCAATGTCGCCTACCGTGCCGCCGATTTCCGTTATAACTACATCGGGCGGGTTTTGCGTGCGGGATACAGCCAAAATATTTCTTTTGATTTCGTTGGTGATGTGGGGAATCACCTGAATGGTGGCTCCCAAATATTCGCCCCGGCGTTCCCGGTCAATGACCGTTTTGTACACCCGGCCGGAGGTAATATTCGCCGCCTGGGTGAGGCTTTCGTCAATAAAGCGCTCGTAGTGGCCAAGGTCCAGGTCGGTTTCCGCGCCGTCGTCGGTGATGAAAACCTCCCCATGCTGGTAGGGGTTCATCGTCCCCGGGTCCACATTGATGTACGGATCGAACTTTTGGATGGAGACCTTCAGCCCCCGGCACTTGAGCAGCCTGCCAAGGGACGCCGCAGTGATCCCTTTGCCCAATGAGGAGACCACGCCGCCGGTTACAAAGATAAATTTGGTGTTCATGCTGCATCCTCCCTCCCGTCGTTCCCGAAAAAAACCATGTTCAATTGTACAAGCCGCATTCCCATTCGTCAATGGGCAAATTGAAAAAAGTAAAATATCCCACACAGTGAGCTTCCATATCAGGTATATCGGCAGGATTGTTTTCCAGGCACTATGAAGGGGCTGCCGTGCTAAGTTTATATAATGCATAAAGTAAATCAAGAGGAAGGATTTCGCGCTTGCGAGCGCGACCAAAGGGCTTTCCGGTCGTCCAATCGGCTCAACCAACGCGCTGGTTCGCTAACACTCCCATCGCTCGTTTCGCCAACCTCCTCCACTTCGCTTTATCCGCCACAGGCGGTGCTCAGTTACGGAGCCTTTGGAAACCTTCGGATCCCATCCTCTTGCATTTTCATGACATTATACGGATAACACGGCAACCCCAAATGAATAATGTACGGTAACTCCATCCTGTTATGATTGCACCAGCGTTTTCCTAACCCTGAATGGCACTTACGATAGGCGCAATGGCCTTTTTGTTTGTAAAATCGACCGTCTTGCCATAGGTGGCAACCATCCCCTTGGCATCGTCATCCCAATCCTCAAGTTTTTTCTTTTTAATGGACCTGATCAAAAAATGCATTAAGGCCCGGTCAAGGAGATGCATCTTTTTGTAGTTCAGCCCGCCGCGAAGCAGGAAAAAGGGAACACCTGCTTTTATCATTTCAAGAGGCATATTCTTCTCCTTGACTTCTTCCACTGCAGCCGCCTTTTTTGCCGTGGCACCAACGGCCGCAACGATGAGCTTTTTCCCGGCAAGCTTTTCAAAGTTCTTGCGAATCAGGGAAAAGCCCAGGATTCCGCCGGCATACAGCCCGCCCAGGTAAACCAAAGTATCATATGCGATCAGATTGCCCATACTCACATCACGATGCTTGAATAAATCCCTATGCACACTATCCGCAATCCACTTGGCATACTTTTCCGTGGTGCCATACTTGGATTTGTAAACTACTGCCACCCGGTTCAAAGCGACACCTCCAGCGACTCATGATTGCCTAACGGACAGCCGCGCACTATCTTCCGCCTTTGTCGTAAGGAACGCCCGAGGCCCTGGGCGCCTGGGACTTTTTGCTTGAGAAGGCCAGCACGATCAGCGTGGCCAGGAATGGGATCATCTTGTATATATCGCTGGGGATGCCCAGACCCTGTAGAAGGGGGATGCCCGAATAGGCGGAAGCAATGGTTTTCATCAGCCCGAAGAACAGTGCCGCCAGGAAAATACGCAGGGGTTTCCACTGCCCAAAGATCAAAACCGCCAAGGCAAGGAAGCCATAGCCGGACACGGTAGCGTTGAAGTTGGTGGAGGTGGGCACCACGAAAATCAGCCCGCCAAGCCCTGCCAGCGCACCGGAAATCATCACACCGGCATAGCGGATGCGGTATACATTTACACCCACGCTATCCGCCGCCTGGGGGTGCTCACCGCAGGCCCGAAGGCGCAAACCGAACTTTGTCTTATACAGCACAAAGGCGGAGACGATCAGAATCAGTATGCCAAGGTAGGTGGTGATATAGGTATTCTGGAAAAGCAGCGGGCCCAATACCGGGATATCGCCAAGAAATGGCACCTTCTGAATGCGGAAGGTGTTAACGAACTGCACCTGCTGCACGCCGTTTGTCTGCAGCATACGGGCTGCATAAATAGCTATGGCGGGGGCAAACATGTTCAGCGCCGTGCCGCTGATGGTTTGGTCGGCCTTCAGGTTCACCGCAGCATAGGCGTGGAGCAGGGAAAAGACCAGCCCGGAGCCTGCCGCAATGACGATGGCGATTATCAGAAGCCCCTGCCCGCTTAGCAGATGCTGCATCTTGTTCATAAACAGGATGCTGCAAAAAGCGCCCATGACCATTATCCCCTCCAAGGCGATATTGACCACACCGCTGCGTTCGGAGAACATACCGCCCAAGGCTACCACCAATAGGGGGATGGAGAAGAACATCATTTGCTGGATCAGAAAATAAATCGCATCCATTTACGCCTTCTCCTCCTTTCCGGAGGAATTGTCTTTCCCCTGCATCTTTTCTTCCTCCCGGCGTCTGCGCTGGCCTGAAACCCGGCCAATCAAGTCTTTGACAAAAAGGGAGAAGGCGCTAAAGTAAATGATGGCGCCGATAATGATATCGATGATTTCCTTCATATACTTCAGGCTTTGCAAATAGGAGCCGCCTACGGTGATATAGGCCACAAATATACCCGAAAAGATGATGCCAATGGGGTTGGAAAGCCCCAGCAGTGCAACAGGTATGCCGTTGAAACCCTGAGCCGCCAGCACTTCTTCCACGTGGATGTGCAGCCCTCTGGCCGGGGCCAGATACATGAGTGCCCCCGCCGCTCCCGCAAGTGCCCCGGCAATGGTCATGGAGAGAATGATGGAGCGCTTTTCGTTGATGCCTGCATAGCGGCTGGCGTTGCGGTTGTAGCCGCAGGCCTTTAATTCATACCCGAAGGTAGTGCGGTTTAGCAGGACATAGATGATGATTGCCAGCAGTATGGCAATATAGATGCCGCCATTGACGCTGGAATCATCCTTGTATTTACCGACCAGCGTATAAAAGATGTTGTTCAGCCCCCAGGTGGGGATAATCGCAGATATGTCTACGTTAACGGTCAGGTTTTTCGTTTTATCGTAGATCAGATATACGTTTTGACCTTTTGCGGCATCAAAAACCATCCAGTTCTTGATCAGGAAGTTGACACCGTACATGCCGATATAGTTCATCATGATGGAGGAGATTACTTCGTTCACGTTGAGCAGTGCCTTGAAAAGCCCAGGGATCATGCCCCACAAGGCCCCTGCCAGCATGCCGCAAAAAAGCGCCCCCAGCCACTGCACCGGGCCCAGGAAATCTCCTACAACGCCCACCAGAATCGCCACAAAGGAGCCAACTATCAACTGTCCCGCAGCGCCAATGTTGAACAGCCCCGTTTTGAACGCAAACCCTACGGATAAACCTGTGACAATGATGGGAGTGGCATAATACAGGACCTGGCCAACGCCCTTCATGCCGTTGTTAAAGCCGCCGGCCAGGATCACCCCAAGGCCACGGAATGCGTTTTCCGGGTTGCTGATGAACAAAATGACAAGGCCTGCCGCAAGGCCAACCAGGATGGCAATCAGAGAGGAAGCGAAGCTCGTAAGGCCTTTGAAACGCAGCCCATTCTTTTTCATACCACTTCACTCCTTCTCGAACCGGCCATGTATAGGCCCAATTCCTGTGCGGTAACGCCCTTGGCGTCCAGATCAGCTACGATTTCCCCTTCGTACATCACGAGGATGCGGTCGGAAACGTTCATCACCTCGTCCAGCTCCAGGGAGACCATCAGCACGGCCCGGCCCGCATCACGCTGGGCGATCAACTGCCGGTGGATGTATTCAATGGCACCCACGTCCAGGCCCCGGGTAGGCTGCACGGCAATAAGCAATTCGGGAGACAAGCTGATTTCCCGGGCGACGATGGCCTTTTGCTGATTCCCCCCGGACATGCTTCTGGCGGTGGTGTAGGCACCCTGACCGGAGCGGATGTCAAACTTTTCAATCAATTCATTGGAGTAGCGGTAAATCTCCCCGAACTTCAAAAATCCGCTATGCTGGAAGGCAGGCTTGTGATAGCTTTTCAGCACCAGGTTTTCCGCCAGGGAATAGTCCAGCACCAGGCCGTGCTTATGCCGGTCCTCCGGGATATGAGAAATGCCCAGGTCGTTGCGATGGCGGATGGAGGTGCGGGTAATGTCCTGATCCCGCAAATACACCTTTCCATTATCTGAAGGCATCAGCCCTGTCAGCGCATAAATCAATTCGCTCTGGCCGTTGCCGTCGATACCGGCCACGCACACGATCTCCCCTTCCCGAACGCTGAAGGAGACGTTGTCCACCAGTTTTTTGCCACGGTGCTTTCCGGATACGGACAGGTTTTGAACCGTCAGCGCGGGTTTTCCGGGCTTGGCCGGCTCCTTCTCCACAATAAAACTTACCTTGCGGCCTACCATCATTTCCGCCATCTGCTCCACAGTGGCGTCCTTCACATTCACCGTGCCCACATACCGGCCCTTGCGCAAAACCGTGCAACGGTCCGCCGCTTCCTTGATCTCCTGCAACTTATGGGTGATAAAGAGAATAGACTTACCCTCTGCGGAAAGGCCCCGCATGATCTTGATAAGCTCTTCAATTTCCTGGGGCGTTAAAACCGCCGTAGGCTCGTCAAAAATCAGCACCTCGTTATCCCGGTAGAGCATTTTCAATATCTCCACGCGCTGCTGCATGCCCACGGTGATATCGGAAATCCGCGCGTCCGGGTCCACCATCAAGCCGTACTGCTGGGAGAGGGCCATCACCTTTTTCCGGGCCTCATCCATATGCAAAACCCCATGGCGGGTGGTTTCCACCCCCATGACAATGTTTTCAAGCACGGTAAAGTTGTGCACCAGCTTGAAATGCTGATGCACCATGCCAATGCCCAGGGCATTGGCATCGTTGGGATTGTGAATGCGTACTTCTTTCCCGTTTTTGAGAATGGTACCGCCCTCCGGCTGATACAGGCCGAAGAGTACGCTCATCAGCGTGGACTTGCCCGCTCCGTTCTCCCCCAGCAGCGCATGGATTTCACCCTTTTTAAGCTGGAGGGTGACATTGTCGTTGGCCCGGATACCGGGGAAATCCTTAATGATGTTCAGCATTTCAATGACGTAATCCATTGCGCCACTCCTTCGGCCTGGCCCGTTTGGGCATTCTTTTTCTTTTGCTTGGGGATGCGATAAAACGGGGACAGGCAGTTTCTTCTGCCTGCCCCCGCTTTACATCTTATTGAAAATACTTACTCGATTACGGAGACCTTCACGATTTCGGTGCCCAAACCGGTGACCGCAACATCCTTGCCCTCGGCATCCTTGTCCTTGATCAGGGTTACTTCGCCAGCAGCCAGCTTGGCAAACAAAGCGTCATAATCAGCCTGGGAGAAGGTGTTGAACTTGGAGGTAGCCATAGGCAGGCTCACGCCATCTTTATCCGCGCCCAGAACCCAAGCTTCGCCGCCGGGGAATTCGTTCGCATAGTAGGCGGTCAAAGCCTGCTGAACAGCAGCGCCCAAGCCCTTCATGGCGGAAGTGATAACCCGGTCGGATTCGGAGCTCTGGTCTACGTCAACGCCGATAACCTTGCCCTTTTCGGTGGCTTCGGCAGCAGCCATAACAGAGTTGCCAACCGCGCCGCCGCAAGCGAAGATCACTTCGACGCCGTCGCTGTACCAGGAAGCAGCCAAAGTCTGGTTTTCGGGGGTGGCATCAAAGTTGCCGGTGTAGTGATAGTTCATGGTGATTTCGGCAACGCCCATTTCTTTGGCAGCCGCTTCCGCACCCTGTACAAAGCCGTAGCCATAGCGGATAACGGCGGGAACAGCCATACCGCCCATGAAGCCCAGCTTGGTGTAGCCGTCTTTTACAGCGGCATAGCCAGCCAGATAACCGGCCTGCTCCTCGGCGAACACGATGCCAAGGGCATTTTTCTCGGTGCGGTATTCAGAATAGTCACCGCTGTGGGGATTGCCGTCAATCAGGATGAAAGTTACTTCGGGATACTTGTCCTGTGCAATGAAGATGGGTTCTTCAAACAGGAAGCCGGGGGTTACAACAACCTTGGCGCCGGCAGTAACGGCCTTGTCGATTTCGTCCAGGTAGATATCGGTGCTCTGGGCAGCGGGCTTGAAGTAGTTGCTGGTTTTGCCGTTTGCTTCGGCATAAGCCACAACGCCTTCCCAGGTGCCCTGGTTGAAGGATTTGTCATCGATGGTGCCGATGTCGGTGATCATTGCGATTTCATAGGTGTCGGCCAAAGCGGTTGCGCCAAGGCCCAGGGTAAGAACCAATGCCAAAAGAAGCGCGAGTGCCTTTTTCATGCGTGGTTTCCTCCTTGTATGTTCCCCTGAAAACCTTCTTCAGGGGGTTGTTTCGTATGTATTATAGCAGATATTCATATGGTTTGAAAGGGGAAAACATCATTTCCCAATAAATACGATGAATATTTTTGTCAAAAAAATTGTATATGCAGTCCTGTCTTTAACTTGGATCAGGCTTCTGCGGGAAAGTGATAAAGCCAGCATGAAAACGTTTGCCTGGCTATCGGCCGCTATGCCTCCCCGGATAGCTTGGAGAAGCCCTCCCCCAGCGCTTCGTGGGCTTCGGTGATGAACATGAACGCCTTTTCATCCTCCTGGCGGACGATCTCCTTAATATGGGGAATCTCCTGCCGCCCGGCCACGCACAGCACCACCGGACGCTCCTGGCCGGAGTAGGCCCCTTTGGCCGTGAGCAGTGTCACGCCCCTGTTCAATTCCTCCATAATGCGGTTTGTCACCGCTACAGACTTGTCCGTCATAATAAAACAAGCCTTTGTGGTATTAAAGCCCACCATCACCACATCCAGCGCTTTGGCTGTCACAAAAATGCAGATCAGGGCATATAGGGCATATTGGGCGCCGATGATAAACCCAGCAGCCAGAATTACCATAAAATCAATGGCAAACAAAAAGGAGCCAACGGATACCACAGGGAACCTGCGGTGCACCATCCTGGCAATCATGTCCGAGCCGCCGGTGGTAGCCCCGCCCCTAAGAATGATTCCCACGCCAAGGCCCAGCAGGCAGCCGCCGTAAATGGCGCCCAGCAGCACATCGTCGGTTAAAGGGCTGATATGCAATAAGTCAATGGCCAGGGAAAACAAGACCGTCGCCACCAGGGAGCGAAAAACGAAGACTTTGCCCATGGCACGAAAGCCGATGATAAACAAGGGCAGGTTCAATACCATGCTGGTTAACCCTACCGGAAGCCCAAAAAGGTAATTTAAAATCGTGGCGACACCGGTCAGGCCGCCTGGCGCAATATTGTTTGATACCAGAAACAAGGGATAGCTCAGGCCCCCCAAAATACAGCCCACAAGAATCTGAACATAGGCGCGCTGCCGTTCCTTCAGGATTGCTCTGGTGAGGTTGTCCTCCTGTTTTTTCAAGGGCTTTCCTCCTCTGTTATCCCCAGAAGGGAAAACGCCGCCGTTCATCATTTTTACGGCGGCGCTCTTTTGTGATCACTCCACGGCATCTGCGCTGTCTGACGTGCCAAGAGAGATAGCCAAAGCCCGGTCCACCTTCGCCATCAATTCGTCGTCCACGCGGCCCAGCTTTTCCTTGAGGCGCTTTTTTTCCAGGGTACGCACCTGCTCGGTAAGCAAAACGGAATCTTTTTTCAGTCCGCTTTGCTTACTGGGAATCGCCACATGGGTTGGCAGATTCGGTTTATTGAGTTTAGAGGTAATAGCCGCAACGATAACCGTTGGGCTATGAAGATTGCCTATATCGTTTTGAATAATCAGCACCGGACGTATACCACCCTGTTCGGAGCCGATCACGGGGTCTAAATCAGCCCGGTAGATGTCCCCTCTTTTCATAATGTCACACTCCATGCCCCCTGTCAAGGTGTTCCCTCTGATTTTTTGCATGGATGCATCGCGGGGATGCCGGGCAGTACCTTCTCCTCCCTCGGTGGGTGACAGGGGGCGTTCGGCACTGCTCCCTTCATACTATGCGCGCATGAGAAAAAGGGGATAAGAAATAAAACGCATCTTTTTGACTACTCGTTTTTTCCAAGAAAGGCGATCAGGTCCGCTGCGGTCAGGCCCCGCTCCCCCGTTATACCGGCGGCCATCAGGGCAGCATGGCCGTGCAGGCAGCAGCCGAGCTGAACGGTTTTGATGGGCGTCAGGCCCAGCTGCCGGCGCTGGGCCAGCAGCGCCGCGATAATACCGGTGAGGGCATCGCCGCTGCCGCCCTTGGCCAGCGCCGGGGTTCCGGTCACGTTCAGCGCCATGGTCTCCCCATCCCAGATAGGGGTGGACGCGCCTTTTAGCAGCACAACGCCGCCCAGCTTTTCCCACAGGACACGGATGGCATCGAGGGTATCCGCCGTTATCTCTCCCACCGACAGCTGCAAAAGCCTGGCGGCTTCCCCCGGATGGGGGGTATAGACATGAACGCCCTCCATGGGGGACAAATCCCCGGACAGGGCCATCAGGTTCAAAGCGTCCGCGTCCCAGACGGTGGGCTTTCCCGCTTTTTGTACCGCCTGCAAAAGCATCATCCGGTCCGGGCGCACGGAAAGCCCCGGCCCCACGGCAACGGCATCCGCCCGCAAAGCGGCTTCCTGCACCAGGCTTTCCGCCTGGGGCTGCATGTCCTCCCCGTTCATGGGCAGGGGGATACAGGTGGCGCAGGGGGCGAGCGACTGCACAATGGGCACGATGGTCTCAGGGCATGCCATCGTAACAAGGCCTGCGCCGGTTTTCAGCGCCGCCTGGGCGCATATTCCCGCCGCGCCTGCCATGCCAAAGGAACCCGCCACGATCAGCACCCGGCCGTAATCCCCCTTATGGGTATCCCGTCGGCGGGGCGGCAGCAGGGAAGGCAGGTCATTGGGGAGCAGCACCTCCATCCCCTCTGCACTGTCCAATAATGGAGGCAGGCCGATATCCGCCACAGTAACGGACCCGGCGTATTCCGGGCCTCTGCCCAAGTACAGGCCCTGTTTGGGCCGGTGAAAGGTAACGGTTTCCGCCGCCCGGAACGCTTCCCCCATCACCTGTCCGGTCATGCCGTGAATGCCGGATGGGATATCCGCCGCGATCACCGGAAGGCTGCTTTCATTCACCCGCTGGGCAAGGGTGAAGGATACACCCTGCAATGGGTGGTTCAGGCCCGTACCAAACAGGGCATCCACAATCACCGCCGCGTCCTGGGGGATGGGCGGCAGCTTTTCTGCGGCATCACTCAGGCGCAGCAGCGGCACATCCGGCCACAGCTTTTTCAGCCATTGCAGATTTTGCCCCGCGCTGCCGGTCATACGGCTGGTCAACTGCCAGACAATGGCTGAACCGCCCTCCATACGCCACAGCCTGGCGGCGGCCAGACCGTCGCCGCCATTGTTTCCCGGGCCGCACAAGAACAGCACCCGGCCCTTTCTTCCTGCCATGTGACGCCTGACTGCCGCAATGAGATGGATCGCGGCATGCTCCATCAAAAGCAGGGGGTTCAGCCCCGCCTTTTCAATAATTTCCTGTTCGATCCGCTTCATATCGGAAGGGGTAATGGTTTTGCGCATAGCATGTCACCTCACTCCAGAATGGCTACGGCAGCGGAGGTATCCCCTTCATGGGTCAAGCTTAAATACATCCGCCTTGCACGCAAGGCATGCATGCGCATGAGCGCACTTGCCCGCAATTCATAGTAAGGTTGCCCGGAAGGCGCATGCAATATAACCACATCCTGGAGGCTGATGCCGCTCAGGCCCGTACCCAGCGCCTTTAGCGCCGCTTCCTTGGCGGCAAACATGGCCGCCGCGCTTTCCGGGCCCATCCGCCCCCGGGCGGTGATATATTCCTGTTCCTCAACGCTGAAAAAGCGGGGCAGGAATTTTTCATTTTCCATCATTTTCCTAATTCGGGATATGGTGCACAGGTCAAGCCCCAGGCCGATCATAGGGAATTCCCCGCCAGAACGCCGTTATAGATGGCTCTGGCCATCACTTCCGCGGCAGCCGCGCAAAGCTGTATAAAGTTCACATCCGCCTCCACCCGGCCTGTAGCCAAGGCGAATACGGTATCCCCATCCATTTGGGTATGCACCGGGCGGATGGTGCGGGCGTAGCCGTCATGGGCCACCAGAGCCAGGCGGTTTGCCTGTTCCTTGGTGAGCTTGGCATCGGTGGCGATCACGGAGATTGTGGTGTTCTGCCCCGGCTGGGGGATGCGCTTTTGCGGCGCTGCAGGCACATGGCCGAAAAGCAGGCTTTCCGCTGTAACCCTTGTGCCATCCTCCATGGCGGCACAGGCAAGAAGCTTCCCGGTATGGGGGTGGTAAATGTCCCCCACCGCGTTTACCGCCGCCAGCGCCCCTACGGTAACGCCGCAGCTCAGCGTAATGGAGGCGCTGCCCAGTCCGCCATTTTGCGGAGTGCCTCCCGGCACCAGTTTTCCCACCGTAGCACCGGTTCCCGCGCCTACCCGGCCCTGGGCCCCGCCCTTGCCGGCCTGGGCGCAGGCAGCGGCGCCCATAGCCGCATCCGGCCTTATACTTGAATCACCTACCGCCAGATCGTACAATACCGCCGCGGGCACAATGGGCACGTGGCATACACCCATATCCAGGCCGACCCCGGCCTTTTCCAAAAACCGCATAACGCCTGTGGCGCTGTCAAGGCCAAAGGCGCTGCCGCCGGACAGAACCACAGCATGAACCTGCTCTACGAGGTTGCCGGGCTTCAACAAATCCGTCTCCCTTGTGCCGGGGGCCGCCCCCCGCACATCCACGCCGCCTATGGCGCCGTCCCGGCCGCACAGAACCACCGTGACCCCGGTGCGGGCGGCCATGTTCTGGGCATGGCCTACCCGGATGCCATGCACATCGGTGATATACCCTTCAAACAGCTCCATTTCAGACATAACCCATCACTCCTCTTACGGATACATCGCCCGCCAGGATTCGGCGGACGGTTCCTTGATCGTCCTTTACCAGCAGCGCGCCGCTATCGTCCATGGATACGGCGATGCCCTCCATTTCCACCGTGCCCTGCACGCGCACCCTGCTATTCAGGGTACAGCTCCGCTTTTCATAGTCTGCCAAAATACCCTTGAGCCCTTTCTCCTCCAGGAGGGCCATGGCCGTTTCCATCTCATGCCAGTAGGCACGGAGAATGGCAGCCCTGCTCACCTTGCGGCCAAGCTCCGCCTCCAGAGAGGTGGCCCGGTGGGCAATCTCCGGGGGAAAGGCGTTTTTGCCTACGTTCAGCCCCGTCCCCACCACCACGTAATGAATGGCGTCCATGTCGCTGGACAATTCCAGCAGGATACCGCAGATTTTTTTGCCGGACAGCACCAGGTCATTGGGCCATTTGATTTTAGGTGACAGGCCCGTCTCTCCCTCCACCGCCTTTGCCATGGCCAGGGCAGCGGCCAGGGTAATCAGCGGAGCCTGCAAAGGCGGCAGTTTCGGCCTTACAAGCAGGGAGGTCCAAATGCCCTCCCCCCGGGGAGAGGTCCAGGTACGCCCCATGCGGCCCTTGCCGCCCGACTGGGTTTCGCAAAGGGCTGCGGTGCCATTTTCCGCGCCCTGCTCCGCCGCATGGCGCAAAACCGTATTGGTGGAGGTCATCTCCTCCTCATAGAGGATTGGAGGACGCCCGGCCCAGGCGGTGGAAAGATCTTTTTGCAGGATGCCCGGCAAAAGGCTGTCTTCCTGCGGAATCAGGGTATACCCCTTTTTTCCCGCCGCTGCAATATCATACCCCTGTGCCCGCAGCTTATGAATCCTTTTCCATACCGCTGCCCTTGTTATATGAAGGCGGCGGCTCAATTCCTCCCCGGACACAAAACCATCCCGGTTTAAAAGCTCCAAGATGTCATCCATTAAGCCAAGCTCCCAATTCTTTCGAAAATGATCGTTCATGTACGCTTTTACATACCTTACATTTTTCATGTAATAAGTGGCAAACTATATGAACAGAACCTCTATTTGTCATTCTACATGCATGGTCATCAATTTTCAAGTGCTTGTAAAACAGGGGGGAATCCGCTATACTGTTGATTGGATTGTGACAAGCCATCCCCCCTTGCTTTATGGCAGGATACGCATATAAAAGGAGAGAATCACTACATGCAGCAGCCACGGCGCATTATCCGGGCGCTTCAGCAAAACATCCGCAAGGTCATCGTAGGCAAGGATGAGGCCATCGAATATGCCCTCATTGCTCTGATCTGCAAAGGCCATGTACTCATTGAGGACGTTCCCGGCGTGGGCAAAACCACCCTGGCCAGCGCCCTGGCCAAGTCTTTGGACTGTTCCTTCAAGCGCATTCAGTTCACCCCTGACGTAATGCCCAGCGATATCACCGGCTTTACGGCAGTGAGTTTCCAGACCGGTGAAATGGAGTTCAAGCCCGGCGCGGTGATGAGCCAGGTCGTTCTGGCGGACGAAATCAACCGTACCTCGCCCAAAACCCAATCGAGTCTGTTGGAAGTCATGGAAGAATACCAGGTCACCGTGGACGGGATCACCCATCCCCTGCCCCGGCCCTTTATTGTACTGGCTACCCAGAACCCGGTGGAGTTTGTAGGTACCTATCCCCTGCCGGAAGCGCAGATGGACCGGTTTTTCCTGCGCATCTCCATCGGCTATCCCTCCATAGAGGAAGAGATGGATGTTCTGGAACGCTACAGCGGCCAGGTAACGCCTCTTTCCACCTTGGAGCCGGTTTGCACCGCCGAGGAAATTGTAGGCCTGCAGGAACTGGTGGGCACCATCTACTGTTCCAAAGAAGTGCGCAGTTATGTGGCCAACCTGATGGCCCAGACCCGGAATCATCCATCCCTGCAATTGGGCGGTTCCACCCGGGCCGCCATTGCCCTCATCAAGGCTGCCCAGGCCTGCGCGCTCCTGGACGGGCGGGATTTCATCCTCCCCGAGGATGTGCAGCATATGGTGCTGCCCGTATTGTCCCACCGCCTGATTCTGAATCCTGAAGCACGGATGAAGGCCATCACCCCGGAGCGGGTGCTGGTCACCATTTTGGAAAACGTGCCGGTGCCAGTGAAATTGCCATGAAGACGCGTGCAGCCGCCCTTGTGGTCGTATTCGGCTCCTGCCTGCTGGCGGCATTGTCCACCGGCGGGAAGGTTTATTTGCTTTTTTCCCTGCTGCTGGCCGTCATGACCCTGCTGGCGCTGGCAAGCGTCGTTTTGGCGGGCCGGTCAGCGGCTGTTTCGCATACCCTTTCCTCCAGCAAAGTACAGCGGGGGGATGCGGTATCGCTGGAGGTGACGGTAAAGCACAGCGGGCTATTGCCGATTGCGCCGATCCTGCTCACCCTGAGCGCCGCACCAGGCGAACCGCCCATGGAGGTGCGCCTGACAGGCGGCGGCAGCAAAAGCCAGCGCATCGCCTACAGGTTTTCCACCGCCCACGTGGGCACTTTTTCGCCTGGGGTGCAAAGCTATATTGTGCAGGATGTATTCGGCTTCTTTTCGAAAAAAAAGATTCCGGATACGCCGCCCCTTGAACTCATGGTGCTTCCCGTGCCTTTTGAAGTGGAATCCCTTCGTTTCAGCCCCGGGGATACCGGGCTTGAAACCTTGTCCCGTGCCCAGGAAGACCCTTCCAGCCCATCCGACGTCAGGTCCTACCAGCCGGGAGACCCGCTGAAGAAAATTCATTGGAAACTGAGTATGCGCAAACGGGAGCTGATGGTCCGCCGCTTTGAGGACCCGGCGCTTCCCGATGCGCTGGTGCTTTTGGATTGCGCGCCGCCTACCTCCCCCGTTCCCGCCCAGCCCCAGGGCCAGGCGTTTGTCCGGGACGCGCTTTGCGAAACCGCGGCTTCTGTCGTTTTGCATCAAATGCGGGGGGATAACCCGGTCCGCCTTCCACTTTTGGGCTCCCGGCCCATGGAATATGAAAAAAGTATGGGTGCTCCGGCCCTTTTGGAAGAACTGGCCCGGCTGGATTTTTCCAATACCGAGCGGTTCGAGCGGGTGCTTATGCTGGAAACCCGCAGGCTCAAGCGCACCGGCGCCACGGTTGTCATCACCTCAAGGCTTAATTCCGCGGTGGTGGATATGATTATCAACATCCGCAAAATGGGCCCGTATGTCCGGCTGTATCTGGTAAGCTACACCCCCGATGCGCCCAACGTGCTGCCGCTTATCAGCCGGCTCCAGCAAAGTACCGTTGAGGTTTGCTATGTTACACCCTGTGAAGGGTGAGCCTTTTTCAGAAAGGAGGAACCCGCTTGGATAAAAACGCGAAGATGAGCGCGGTGTTTTCCCATACCGCCCTTTCGGTTTTGCTGGCCTCCGGGTTGATCCTCCCGCTTACGCTTGCCTTAAAGCTTGAGGGATATTGGATATCAGGGCTTATTACCGCGGTGATCGTACTTGGCACTATGACGCTATTATCCCTTAACCGCCGCGTAAGGTTTGTTGTCCTGGGCGTGATCGTCGTGTGGCAGGGCGCTATGACGCTTATGTCCCCCGGCGGAGGGATCGTGCTTTCCACCATTGTTCAGGTGCTCAAAGCGCTATACCTGCTTCTCTCCGGCCAGCCGGATGCCCTGCCCCTTTTCGGGCAGGAATGCGTTTTGGTTCTGGCCGCGGGGCTGGCAGCCTTATCCTATTTATTGTGCCTGCGGGATGCCGGATTTTATCCCGCGCTGGGCGTTATTTTGGTGGTCATGCTGGGTATGTGGTTTGCCGGGCGTCAGGATCTTCTTTTCTACTGCCTGCCGTCGCTTTGTGCGCTGGTAGTCTTGTATGCCAGAAACGTGCATGAGGATTTGCCCATCCGCCGTGTGATGCCCATCGCCATCGTGGCCGTATGCCTCGCCTTTTTATTGCTGCCCGGCGGGAAAACCGTATCCGAGCCGCTGGAAAAGATGGCCCAGAGTGTTCGCCAGACCATTTACGACTATCTTTTTTTCACCGAGCCCCGCAACGTGTTCTCCCTTTCAACGGAGGGCTACTATCCCCAGGGGCCCCAGCAACTGGGCGGCCCGGCCAATCCCACCAACCACCCGGTGATGACTGTAAAAACCCCCGAGAAGGTTCTCTTGCGCGGGTCCATCAAGGATGAATATACCGGCCGAAACTGGCGGGATACCACCGGCGGCCGCCGGTATCTGTACATTTCCCCCAGGTGGCGTTCTTTGCGGGACACGCTGCTTAACGCAGGTCTTCCCACCAAGCAGCATCTTCAGGCCACAACGCTCATGCAGGAGGAAACGCTTCTTATTACCATGGCGGGCGGAAGCACCTCCACGCTGTTCACCCCTCAAAGGGTGCGGGGGCTGAACACATCTGCCGACATGGTGACCTATTTTAACAACGCCTCGGAGCTGTTCATCACAAGAGACCTTGCCGCAAACGACAACTATAACGTTACGGCAATCCTGATGGAGGGGGGAGACGCGGGCCTTGGCACGCTTGTCACCGCCTGCCAAAACAGCTCCGACTCCAATTATCAGAACCTGTATGAGCAGTATACCGTGCTTCCAAGCCATTTGGAGCAGCAGGTGTTCGACCTGGCCATCCGGATTACGGAAAACTACGAGACCCCCTATGACAAGGCTTTGGCGATCCGCACTTACCTGTCCCGCTACTACAGCTATAATCTAAATGCCAAAGCCCCGCCAGCCAATACGGACTTTGTGACCTATTTCCTTTTGCGGGGCAAGGAGGGCTATTGTACCTATTTTGCCTCCGCCATGACGGTGCTTTGCCGCATGGTAGGCCTCCCCGCAAGGTATGTGGAAGGCTATATCGCGCAGCCTGACGCCTCCGGGACGGCCTATGTGACGGGGCTGGACGGCCATGCCTGGACAGAGGTATACTTCTCAGGCTTCGGCTGGCTGGCCTTTGACCCCACACCGCCCCAGGGCCAGGACGAGCAGACGCCGCCCCCCAGCGAGCAGTCCCCGTCACCCCCGCCGGAATCGTCTCCCTCGCCGTCCCCCAGTACACCGCCGGAGACCACGCCGACGCCCAGCCCCAACCCCCAGGATCCGCCTCCGGATCCCTCTCCGGAACCCAGCGAGGAGCCGTCGCCCGAGCCCTCCCCCGAGCCTTCCCCCAATCCGGAGGATAATCCCCCCGATGAAGAGGAACCGCCCAAGCCTCCCACGTTCTGGTGGTGGCTGCTATTGCTTCTTGCTATCGCAGGGCTATCCTATCTGCGTTTTGCGCGCACCACCCCCCATTTCCTTGCGAAGAAGGCGAAAACGCAAAAAGGCGCGCTGCTCATTTGGGTGGACGGGACGTATGACCTGATCCGGCTGAGCCGCTTCACTCCCCGCCCCACCGAATCGCCGCTGGCCTTTGCGGCAAGGGTGGATAATGCCCACACCTTCCCCGCACCCCTTTTGCCCATGGCGGAAGCCCTCAGCCTTTGCCAGTACAGCCGGCATGAATTGACACCGGATGACGTGGCCATCGTACGGGATACCTTCCTTGCACTGTATCTTCCCACGGGGCGGCTGCGCAAGGCCCGCTTCAGAGTAATAAGGGCGATGGGCATCAAAAAATCCCGTCATTTTTACAAAAAGGATTGACATTCCCCCGAAGCATGGCATATACTAGCGCTAATCCACGGGATGACAAAGAACATGCCCCCGCATTCATCCGTTCAGAGAGCAGGCGCCATTGGCTGAAAGCGCCTTCCGGTATGGTGTGTCGGGATACCGCCTTTCGACTGTGGCGCGGGGCGCGCGATACAGCGCCGTACGAGTGGTTTATATGCAAGCAGGGTGGAACCGCGGATTACACATCCGTCCCGGCAACGGGGCGGGTGTTTTTTATTTTCCACGGCCTTGCCGGCACAGCACAAGGAGAGGAGAAGGCATATGAAAATTACCTTGCAGGGAAACGTCCGGGAATTTGACAATGGGGTCACGCCTCTGGATGTGGCGGGGCAAATCAGCCAAGACCTGAAAAAATCGGCGCTTTGCGCCAGGCTGAACGGCGAGAAAATCATTGAATTGTGGCAGCCCCTTACGGAGGATTGCGATCTGGAGCTCATCACCTTTGAAAAGGATGAGGGAAAACGGGTCCTGCGCCATACGGCCTCCCACGTGCTGGCCCAGGCGGTAAAAACCCTTTTCCCCGATGCCAAGCTGGCCATCGGCCCCGCTATTGACAGCGGCTTCTATTATGATTTTGACGTAAAAGAGCCCTTTTCCCCGGAGGATTTGCAGCACCTGGAAAAGGAAATGGCCAAGATCATTAAGAAAAACGATCGGCTGGAGCGGTTCGAGCTGCCCCGCCCGGAAGCCATTGCCCTGATGGAAAGCCGGAATGAGCCCTATAAAGTAGAATTGATTCAGGATCTGCCGGAGGACGCGGTAATCTCCTTCTACCGCCAGGGCGATTTTGTGGACCTGTGCGCGGGGCCGCACTTGCCCTCCACCGGAAAAGTAAAGGCCGTAAAGCTCACCCAGGTAGCTGGGGCCTACTGGCGCGGCAGCGAGAAAAACAAAATGCTCCAGCGCATATACGGCACCGCCTTTGACTCAAAGGAAGCGTTGGAAGCCTACCTTGCAAAGCTGGAGGAAGCAAGAAAGCGCGACCACAACAAACTCGGCCGGGAACTGGAATATTTCACCACTGTGGACTATATCGGCCAGGGTCTGCCAATCCTCATGCCCAAGGGCACCAGGGTGATCCAGCTCCTCCAGCGCTTTGTGGAGGATGAGGAGCAGCGCCGGGGATACCTGCTCACCAAAACGCCCCTCATGGCCAAGCGGGATTTGTACAAGATTTCGGGCCACTGGGACCATTACCGGGAAGGCATGTTCATCATGGGTGATCCGGAAGCCGAAGGCGAAGTATTCGCCCTGCGCCCCATGACCTGCCCCTTCCAGTTCCAGGTATACCTGAACAAAACCCGCTCCTACCGCGACCTGCCCATGCGCCTGGCGGAAACCAGCACGCTTTTCCGCAATGAGTCCTCCGGTGAAATGCACGGACTGATCCGGGTACGGCAGTTCACCATTTCAGAAGGCCATTTGGCCTGCACCCCCGAGCAGGTGGAGGATGAATTCCGCGGCTGCCTGGATTTGGCCAGATTCATGCTAAAAACCCTTGGCCTGGACGGGGATGTGAGCTACCGCTTCAGCAAGTGGGACCCCAAGAACCGTGAAAAATATATCGGCGATCCCGCATCCTGGGAAAGCACGCAGGATTTGATGCGCCGCATCCTGGACCATATCGGCATCACCTATGTGGAAGCTGAGGGTGAAGCCGCCTTCTACGGCCCCAAGCTGGACATTCAAATCAAAAACGTCTGGGGCAAGGAAGACACCATGATCACCATCCAGATCGACTTCCAATTGGCGGAGCGTTTCGGGATGGAGTACACCGACAAGGACGGGCAGAAGAAATACCCTATCGTCATCCACCGTACCTCCATCGGCTGCTATGAGCGCACACTGGCCCTGCTCATTGAAAAGTATGCCGGAGCCATGCCGCTGTGGCTCAGCCCCACCCAGGCCCGTATTTTGACCATTACCGAGCGGGCCGATGCCTGGGCGGAAGAGGTTAAGCAGGAGCTTTCAAAAGCCGGGCTCCGTGTGGAAACCGATGCCCGCAATGAAAAGATAGGCTTCAAGGTTCGGGAAGCGCAAATGGAGAAAATCCCCTATATGCTGGTGATTGGCGACAAAGAGGTGGAGGATAAGACCCTCACCGTCCGCGACCGCAAGGGCGGCAACCTGGGCGCCATGAGCCTTGAGGAGATTACGAAAAAGCTGCTAATGGAAGTCGCCACAAAGCAAATCGATCTGTAATGGCTAGGCAGCCCAATACGGCATGCCAAAATTGGAAGAAACGGTGCAGCCCTACCGCTGCGCCGTTTCTTTTTGCATATATGAAATTCCAAGGCCCGGACAGTTGATGGAACGAACCATTTTGTTTATACTGAAGTTACCAATAAATTCATTTTGTAAGGTAATGCAATGAAGAAGATCAACTCGCTGCATTTTGGCGCAAAGTTTCTAAAATGGATTCTTCTTTTCCTGATAGGCATTCCCCTTCTATGCGCCTTGCTGCGCCGATACATTGATACAATTCTGCTTTCCTGCATTCAAACCATCGCTTTTGCGCTGGGCGGTATACTGCTGCTGATTTTGTTCTTCCTCTGGTGGATTGAATTTAAGCAGGACAAATTTCTGAATGATTATTATGCCGCAAACATGGATACGAAAAATGCCATGGGCAGCGGCCGGTACGAATGTCAGCATTGCGGCTACCTAGGCCTTTTAGAATCACACAAAACATGCCCCATCTGCAATACCCGGTTCAAGGCGGGCGGCGCGCCCCAGACCAGGCCATCCAAGTGGTACTTGCGGTAGGACATCATTGTAATAAGCAGACTAAAGCGCATCAGATGACAATCAACGATACGGTGGCCCTGCATGGCTTGTTTTATGTTAATGGTCTCGGTGAAGCCGTTGTCCCCTCGTCATATACCTTCACCTGAATAATTTTTGTCTGTGGATCCACGCCCGGTGTTTTTATGCGATTGAGCAGCATCCGCACTGCGCTAAGCGCCACGTCTTCCCCCTCTGTGGCGTATATGCTGGTCAGGCGGGGTAAATACAGTATGCCCGAGTGAATATGGTCAAAGCTGATCAGCGAAACCTCCTCCGGAATGGACACCTTCAGCAAATTGAGTGCATTGAGTGCGTGGTAGGCAAGTTCATCACTGAAGGAAAAGACCGCTGTGTAATCAAGCGGCATCATGATCTGATCATAGGAACCTTCCGCGATCGCTTCTTCCGACTGTTCCCATGGGACAACGCGCACACAATCAGAGGAAAGCCCCGCCTCAGAAAGTGCACGGGCCAGCCCTTTGCTCCGGTCAATTTCCGAACTGCTCGCCAGTACGCCGGCCAGCCGAAGAAACTTTTTATGCCCCAGTTCTATCAGGTGCCTGCCTGCCAGATATCCGCCCATCTCGTCGTCACATCGCACGCAGTCTGCAGTAACCCCCTGAATCCATCTGTCAATCAACACAAAGGGCATATTGTGCTTTTGCATGTATTCAATGTGTTTGCTGTTGTTATGATACGGAAAATAAAGAATCCCATCAACCAGGTGGGATACGGCGATATGGATCAGCCGCTCACCAAGCTCTTCGTTAAGCTGCATGCACAAAACCATCATGTTATAGCCGGCTTTTCGGAGTTCTTCATCTATTTTGCTGAGCATGATGGTGAAATGCTGGTTGTGCAGGTCATTGACGATTACCGCAACAATATGGCTTGTTCCGGACCGCAGCGTTGAGGCCAGAAGATTGGGTACATAGCCCAATCGCTTGGCACTGGCCAGAATTTTATCCTGGGTAGCCTTTGTAATTTTAGCGTCGTTTCGTAAAACCCGTGAGACGGTGTTCGCGGTAAAACCGCTGTCCCGCGCAACATCCTTTATCGTTATGCGCGAGCCCTTTCTGCTCTCGTTAAGCTTCATAGAGAACCTTCTTCCGTTGCTTCCATAGGTACTTCTGATTTGTTCTATAAGATTTCGGATTTTCCTCTTTGCTTTTCTAAATATGTGGTAATTAGTGAGGAGATTTTTCATCAATTTACGCAGACAAACTGTTGACAAACTGTTGGAATAACGTTAACATATACACAACAGGGCTACGATTTGTTAAAAAGCCCAAAATTAGGAGGAGAGACTTATGAAAAAGGCGTTGTCTCTTATTTTGGCTTTGATGCTCGTGATGGGGATCGTCCCCGCATTGGCAGCCGAAGCGCCGATCCACCTCACTTTCTGGACGTTCCAAGAGATTCACACCCAGTTCCTCCAAGGCCAGCTAGACCGCTGGAACGCTGACCCCAGCAAGCCGAAAATCGAAATTGAAATGCAAGTCTATCCCTACGAAGATATGCACAACAAACTCACCATCGCGCTGCAAACAGGTGAAGGCGTTCCTGATATCGTGGATATCGAGATCAACAAATTCGCCAACTATCTGGGCAGCGATATCCAGCTGGCGCCTCTCAACGAGTACATTGAGCCCATGAAAGAAAACCTCGTGATGAGCCGTTTTGAAAACTATGCAAAAGATGGCAACTACTACGGAATCGACTACCATATCGGCGCCACGGTCATGTATTACAACACCGAACTCCTCCAGCAGGCCGGCATTGACTACAAGTCAATCAAGACCTGGGACGATTACCATGCCGCAGGCAAAAAGGTTCTCGAGGTCACCGGAAAGCCCATGACCTCCTTCGAATCCTCCGATTGCTGGAACGTCTACCCCCTTGTCAACCAGCACGGCGGCGACTGGCTGACCCCTGATAACGAGGTCACCATGGACTCCCAGATCGTCATTGATACCCTCACTTTCATGAAGAGCATGCTTGAAGATGGAACCGCGGTTCCGGCTCCGGGCGGCGGACATCACAAAGAAGAGTATTACGGCTGGATGAACGCAGGCGGCGCGGCTTCCGTCCTCATGCCCTTCTGGTACCTGGGACGGTTCAACAACTACATGCCTGATTTGAAGGGCAAAATGAAGGTTGCTCCGCTGCCCACATGGGCGGACGGCGGCCACAAATCCGCGCAGATGGGCGGCACCGGCACTGCAGTGCCGAAGAAGGGATCCAACGTAGAAATAGCGAAGGAATTCCTCGCTTTTGCCAAACTGAGCTACGAGGGCAACATCCAATTGTGGACGCTGCTGGCTTTCGACCCGATCCGTATGGATGTATACGCGGCCAAAGAGCTGAAAGAGACGAACCAATACTTTGAATACTTTGGAGACGACATCTTTGACGTGCTGTCTTCCGTGCTGGATGATATCCCCAACACGAACATCACCAACATGTTCCCGGCTGCGTCCGATATCGTCAAATCCCAAATGGCTTACGATCTGGTGGTTGGCATGGGTGACCCGGCACAGATCGCGAAGGATTGCGCAGAGGCTCTGCGTGACCTGATCAAATAAGCCAAGCATCACTGGCAGGGTATATTTATGACCGGAGTGGTTAACCGCTCCGGTCTTTTCAAAAGGCATGGAGGTGGGTGTTGTGATCGGCAAATCTGTCGCAGCATTGAAAAAACGTCCAAACTTCAATTTGCTATGCAGCCCTAAGGTCGTACCGTATGTTTTCATACTTCCATTCGTCGTATATTTTCTTCTGATCTACTTGTATCCTACCATTTCGACCTTCATCATGAGCTTTCAAAGCATTGAAGGGCCTACCACGTCAACCTTCATCGGGCTGAAAAATTACGAGCGGTTGTTTCAGCGGAACTATATTCTCGCACTGGAAACTACCGCGCGCTACACCTTATGGGACCTGCTGATCCTGGTTCCGATTCCGCTTTTGTATGCCGTGTTTCTGCATTCCGGCATTACCAAGGCGTCCAATTTCTTTAAGTCGTTGTTCTTCATACCGGCGCTCACCTCAATCATAGTGGCAGGCATCGTATTCCGTCTGGCCTTTGGAAGCCTGGATAATGCGCTGGTAAACCGGTTGATGCTGCTATTGAACATGCAGCCAAAAGCATGGCTCATGCATGCCGACACCGGCAACTTTGTGCTGATTGTTCTAACGCTGTGGCGCTGGCTGGGCGTCAACATCGTTTACTATTACTCCGGGCTTAAGGCCATACCCATGGATTTATACGAGGCCGCAAGGATCGACGGAGCGAACGCTGTCTCCCAGTTTTTGCACGTAACAGTACCGGGAATCAAGCCCGTCATCATCTACGTGACCACACTGACCGTACTTGGCGGCTTTTCCATGTTTACCGAGTCTGTAGCCCTGTGGGAGCAAAGCAATCCAGGCGGCATAGGCAGGACGATCGTCGGATACATGTACATGACCGGCATATCCAAAAGCAACATGGGTATGGCCTCGGCGGTGGGCCTGACACTGCTGGGAATGGTGCTAATCGTCAACCTGATCCAGCTTACCATGATGGGCTTTTTCAAAAAGGAGGATTGAGCCTGATGAAAAGCCGCAGCCGTACGATAAAGAAAAAAACCGTCTTTACCTTTCTGGCAACCGCCTTGATGGCCGTCACCGCAGCCATCGTCATGATGCCGTTTTACTTCATGTTCCTCAGTTCCCTCAAGCCCGGCGCTGAGATTCTCCGCACCGGCCTTAGCTTCAAGCTGGACCTGGGGGTTTCTTCCTTCTCCAACTATGCTTCGCTGATGACATACCGTAATGGCATCTACTGGTCATGGTATAAATCCAGCATTATCATTATGGTGCTGCAGACGGCGGTCGGCCTCTTTATGGGATCACTCGTTGGTTATGGCTTGGCGATGTATCGCTTCAAGGGACGGGGCACAGTATTCACCATTGTGCTCATTCTGATGATGATACCGTTTGAGATCCTGCTGCTGCCCCTGTACCGCATGCTCATCCGCATCAAATTGACTGACAGCTATATCGGTGTGCTGCTTCCCTATCTGGTTCCTCCGTTTATGGTATTTTTCTTCCGGCAGTATGTGTCCGGACTGCCGCGGGAACTGCTGGAGGCCGGCCGCATTGATGGCTGCAACGATTATGGCGTTTTCTTTCGCATCATGCTTCCTATCATGATTCCGGCATTCGGAGCCATGACCATCCTCTCGTGCATGAACAGCTGGAACAACCTCCTCTGGCCATTGATTGTATTAAGCTCAAACGAGAAATTCACCATCCCAATTGGCATGGGCACGACGATCACTCCCTATGGAAATGCCTATGATGTGCTGATGCCCGGAGCTGTGATGGCGGTCGTCCCCATTGTTTTGATCTACCTGTTCAGCCAAAGGTCATTTATGGCTGGCCTCACCGCCGGCAGCGTAAAGGGTTGACCGGAAACGGCCGGCGCGTTTTGGCCTGATTCATGGATATTTTCTGTATAAAAGCGCAACGCAAAAGCCGGGAAAATGATCATCATCTTCCCGGCTTTTTTGTGTCTGTACCCTTATGCCTTGCAAAGCTTTTGATACATGTCTTTAAAAATTGCGTTGCGGTTCAGCCCCGTCACCACCCGGATCAAATGCCGTCGGGGATCACGGCCCCAGAAACAGTCGTCGGAGAGGCGGGGGCTGGGCTCCAGCACCGACGGTGCCCATTCGGAATTGATCATGAAGCCAATGGTAGCAACATCCCATATTTCCTTGGCCCAGGCGAAATGATCCTCGCTGTAGGCCATGAAAAGCTCGATCAGTGCGTCGCACAGCTCGTTTTTCCCGCCGATGTAGGCCTTCAATTCCGGCACCGTAGCCAATAGGTGAGAGGCTACGCCCATGCAGGGCACCATCACAAAGGGCACGCCGCAATCCAGCAGAACGCGTACAGCGGGAACGTCCTGGTAGAGGTTGAACTCCCTGGTGTCGGGATAGGAAAGCACATGCCCGCCCAGCCAGACCACCACGATTTTCTTTACCAGCTCCGGCTGCATCAGGAGTGCGGATGCGATATTGGTAATCGCGCCGATGGCCACCACATAAAGGGGATCGTTATCAGGCCGGGCCATGGCCCGGGCGATCAGGTTCCGGGCGGCAGGGCTATCCACAGGCGTTTCAGGCCCTAGCAGATAACTTTCCGAGCCTTTCAAAATAAAGCCATCGGGGGTGCGGCCCATTTTTAAGAGCAGCCGCACAATTTCATCATAGCTTTTCTCCATGCCGTCCTTGGGGCCGGTGGAGCGGTGGTTAAAAAAGGGCGCCGCATAAATGGCTTCTACGCTCAGCCGCTCCGGAGACAAAAGGGCATAGGCCAGGGCGAACTGGTCGTCCACTTCATTATAGGTGTCGGTATCCAGCACCATGGAAAGCCTACCCTCGGGCAGTGTTAATTTCCGCAGCAGCTCCTCGGTTGACAGTTCGGGCCATATCATTCCGAAGTTCCTCCTGGTTTATGCTTACAGTATAACCTCATGAAGCCTGGGCATGGCTTGCTGCGCGCCCATGTGCATGACGGTAACGGCGGCTGCCGCCTGGGCAAAAACAATAGCATCCTCCATGGTTTTTCCCTGGGATAACCGGGCGCATAAAGCTCCTAAAAAACTGTCTCCCGCCCCGGTAGTGTCCACAGCATCCAGCTTTTTGCACGGAAAATGGGTGCAGGAATCCGCTTTCACATACAGTGCTCCCTCTTCCCCCAGGGTGACGATCATGGTGCCTAGCCCTTTTTCCCGCATATAGGCCTGCAGGTTTTCGGCCGTCACGGCCCCGTTTCCCATCAGTTCAGCGGCTTCCTTTTCATTGGGCACCAGGCAGTCTACCAGTTTCAGCGCATCGTCCGGCACCACGGCCACAGGAGATGGGTTCAAAATGGTATACACACCAAGGCTTTTGCAGATTTCAAGTGTCTTCCATACGGTAGCATGTGGCGTTTCCAACTGCATAACGCATATCTGTGCACCGCGGAGCAGGTCTTCATGGCGCTTCATCTGATCGTCATCTACGCCGGCATTTGCGCCGGGATAAACCACAATGTTGTTCTCCCCTTTGTCAGACACGCAAATAAAGGCCGTGCCCGTAGGGGAAACATCGTCCTCCTCCACGCCGTCCAATTGCACACCGGCAGTTTTCAGGGAAGAAAGCAGAGCCTGCCCATCGCCGTCACGCCCCACCCGGCCGATCATGGTTACATCCGCACCCAATAAAGCGGCAGCCACGGCCTGGTTGGCACCCTTCCCGCCAGGGTTGCGGGCAAACCCGGTTGATAAAATCGTTTCGCCTACTGCGGGAATATGGGGCACTCGGTAAACGATATCCATATTCGCGCTTCCCAAGACGACTATTTTTCCCATACAAAACACGCTCATTTCGAATAGAAATTTCCAATGAAAACACTCAATAAAGGTTGTACATATGCAGCTATCATCTATATCCTAAAAATGGGATTCCAAAGGGGCAATGCCCCTTTGGCAGGGTCTTTAGGGGCAGCGCCCCTAAACCCTGGGTGCGGCCAGAATGGCTTCCCCGACCCCCTGCAGAGTAAGCTTCGGGCGCAGAGCGGGTAGAAGCACCGTGTCCCCCTTTTTCAGTTCCAGCGCATCCCCTTCCCAGGTGAGCAGCAGCGTGCTGAGCGCTGTTAGGCAGGAAAAGTGCCTGGGATCGCAAGGCAGGACAAGGTCGCTGGAAACATGAAGCCTGTCCAGGGTAAAAATATCGTTTTCAAGAAGGCGTACAGCACCCTTGTCCGGCGTCCGGGGCACAGGCTCCAGCTGGAAGTCCAAGTCTGTCACATCCAAAGCCTTTTCTATGTGCAGGGGGCGCTTCTCCCCTTTTTCATCCTGCCGGTCCCAATCGTAAAATCGATAAGTGACGTCGCTGGACTGCTGGATTTCATAGAGCACAATGCCCGCGCCGATGGCATGTACACAGCCAGCGGGGATAAAGCACACATCCCCTTCCTTCACCTTTACCCGGCGCAAAAGCGGCTCCACCGCTGCCCCTAGCCGGACGGCCTCTTCAAGCTGCTCCCTGGTGGTTCCGGGCATAATGCCGTATATCAGCTCCGCATCGGGTGCGGCGGACAGTATGATCCAGGCTTCGGTCTTCCCCAGCTTGCCCCCTTCGTTTGCGGCAGCGTAGGCGTCCGTGGGATGCACTTGCACGCTGAGTGCCTCCCGGGCATCCAGGAGCTTTAAAAGCAGCGGGAACGGCCCTTTTATTGCCGTACCCTGAACCTTTTCCCCATAAGCTAAAAGTAGCTCATCCAGGCCCTCCCCGGACAATGTGCGGCTGACCTGCCCGGGGATGACGCTCATTTCCATGCTTTCGCCGGTGCGGTCATCCGGAATATCCTTGCCGAAAAGCCGTTTCAAATTATCCCCGCCCCAGGGCGTATCCTTCCCGTGACGGAAGGCCGGGCGCATTTTCAGGGGCAGAAGCGGGCAGTTCTCCGTTACGGCAATTTCGTAACATTCATACGGGGTGATCCGCTCGTCAAAATACACCTTACCCACATTGCGCATACCGATCCGCTCATAAAGCGCCATCGCCTTCAGGTTGCGGGAATAGGTGTCCAGGCGCAGGCAGTCGCAGCCCATTTCCCCCGCGATGCGCATAACCTCCGCCATGGCGGCCTTGCCGACCCCCCTGCCCTGGCAGGAGGAGGCTACCACAAGCCGGTGCATGGCTGCCGGGCGCACGCCCAGGTGCCACACCAGGGAATCGTATTGGGGGGGCTGCTCCTGGTTGATGGTGAAGGCGGCCACGGGCGAATCGTCCTCCAGCATCAGGTACAGGTTTTCATCCTCCAAATCCTGGGCCAATACGGTTTCGTTGGGATATACCTCCCAGCGCCACTGGTCCAGGCCCCGCTTTTCCATGTCCGCAATGCCGTCCTCAAACAAACGGCACAGCACCTTCATGTCGCTTTCCTGCGCCTTGCGTGTTTCCATGCTCATGACACCGCCTCCGTATACATGTGGTACAGGTGATAATATACGCCTTTTTTATCCATCAGTTCCCGGTGTGTCCCCTGCTCCTCCACGCCCTTGTCCGTCAATACCCAAATGACCGTGGCGTTGCGGATGGTGGTCAGCCGGTGGGCAATGGTGAAGGTAGTCCGGCCCTTGGCCAGCTTTTCAAGCGAAGTCTGGACGATGCGCTCGCTTTCGTTGTCCAGCGCGGAGGTTGCCTCATCCAGGATGAGTATGGGCGGGTTTTTGAGGAATACCCGGGCGATGGAAATCCGCTGCTTCTGCCCGCCGGAAAGCTTTACACCCCGTTCGCCCACAAAGGTCTCATACCCATCGGGCAGCTGTGCGATAAAGTCATGAGCACCGGCTTGACGGGCGGCCGCCTCCACCTCCTGGCGGGTGGCACCGGGCTTGCCATAGGCAATGTTGTCGTACACGGTGCCGGAAAACAGGTATACCTCCTGCTGCACCATGCCGATGCTTTCCCGAAGGCTGTGCTGGGTGAGGCTGCGGATGTCCTTGCCGTCTACGGTGATGCAGCCCTCCGTCACATCGTAAAACCTGGGGATCAGGTTGCAAAGGGTGCTCTTGCCGCTGCCGGACGGCCCTACCAGGGCCACGTTTTCCCCCGCCTTCACCTTCAGGTTCAGGTTCCCCAGCACCTGCTTTCCGTCGTCGGCGTAATGGAAGCTCACGTTTTCAAAGCCGATCTCGCCCTTTACGTCCTTCAATTCCCCTGCGTCCGGATCATCCACAATCTCCTTGGGGGCATCCATAATCTGGCAAAACCGTTCAATTCCCGTCATGCCCCGCTGAAACTGCTCCGTAAACTCCACAATGCGCCGGATGGAAGTCAAAAGCGTGGATACATACAGGAGATAGGCCATATAATCCGCCGCGTTGATCTGGCCGCCGATGATGAACAGCGCCCCCGCCACCACCACCAGGATGTACATCAGCCCGTCAAAAACCCTTGTGGTGGTGTGAAAGCCGGCCATGGCCTTGTAGGCCACCCGCTTGATGCGCAGAAAGCTCTGGTTGCCCTCTTCGAACTTCTCTTCCTCGATGGGCTCGTTGGCAAAGGATTTTACCACCCGGATGCCGAGCAGGCTGTCCTCCACCTGGGAATTGAGTTCGCCTACCTGGTGGCGGGAATCCATAAAGGCGGCCCGCATGCGCTTGTTGAACCGCCTTGTAAAGTACAGCATCAGGGGCAGCATGGCGAACACCATCAGCGTAAGCCAGATATTCATACCCGACAGGATCACAAAGGAGACGGTGATCTTGATCGCCGCAATGAAAAACTCCTCCGGGCAGTGGTGGGCGAACTCCGTCACCTCAAACAGGTCGCTGGTGATGCGGGCCATGATCTGTCCCACCTTGGTGTTGCTGTAATACGAGAAGGACAGCTGCTGCAGGTGGGAAAACAGGTCCCGGCGCATGTCCGTTTCAATACGGCTGCCCATGATATGGCCCACTGAAGCCATGTAATAATTGGCGGCGGCATCCACAATCCGAAGGGCCACATACAGCCCGCCCAGCCGCAGTACGTACCCTGCCGTCAGGGATACCGCGTCATAAATCGCCAGGTTGGTGATGCTGCGCACGATCAGCGGCAGTGCAAGCTCACACAGCGTAGTCAAAGCGGCGCAGCACAGGTCAAAGGCCAGGGTACGCCGGTATTTGCGAAAGTAGGGCAGAAATCTTTTCATGAGGGGGAGGGGTTTCATAGCGGTGGCCATGTGGGGGCATTCATCCTTTCGTGATGTCGGCGGGCAAAACGCACACTCCTGCGCGTGCGCAGCCTTCTGCTTTTGTTTCGTTTGCTCTTGTTTAGTTTTCTTTACTTTTCTTTTCTTTTCTTTGTTTTTTATTGCAATCATTTTTGGAGTTATTGCAAACATTTTCCGGGTTATTGCATGCAATAACCGATAATTGTCGACATTTTCCGGTGGAGTACTCCCAGAAGCATGCTAATTCTCGATCTGGATCAGCTGTGCCAATTTCGTCAGCGAAGAAAAAACCTCCTCGTCCATTTTGGGGGCGGTCATGGCATACAGGGCGCTTTGTCCCCTCACATGCAGGCGGATCTTCGTACCGCTTTCCATGCGCACGGCGGTCATGCCCGCCAGGGCGCCCGTCAGGTTCTGGCCCAGGGACAACCCATCCTGGCCCAGGAGGGTTAACGCGTCCGCCGGGTAGATGCTTTGCGCCGTCACTTCCTGGCCGTATGCCGTTTCATACCGCAGCGTAACCACCCGGGCAAAGGCTCCCTCATAGGCCAGGTCATTGGCAAGGCCGTCCACGAAACGCAGGTCCGGGCTTTGCGCAAAGCTTAAAACAGGGGCGGGAAAGCCTTCCATCAGGCTCCCCACTTCGGCAGCCGAGGTTATTTTTTGCGGGCTGCTTGGTGAAAGAACCGTCTGGGCCGGTTGTGTCGCCTGCGCGGTTTGCTCCACCTCCTCCGGCACCTCTGCCAGAATAACGACAAGATAAAAGGCGGCTACGCAAAATAGCACAAACAACAACATGGCCACCCGCTCCAAGATTCGGCGCAGCCTATGCTTTTTCTCTTTTTCAGGTGTGGACATTCTTACCTCCGGTTAGAGTTTAGCGTGTCGAAAAAGTAGCTACGCCGCTTTTTCGAGTTTGCACCCTTCACCTGTGAGGATTGCTCACGGTCGGTGAAGGGTGTAAGGAAACCTTGCTACGCAAGGCTTCAGAAGCCACCGCGCATGTCGCTGGCTTCGGATTTACAGTCGGAGGGATCACCCCTCCGACACCTCCCAGAGGTTTTTAAACAGTCTGCATTCTTACCTCCGGTTAAAGTTCTTGAGGCTTGCACCGGCCTAAATCATCACCGAGCAGGCTGTCCAGCGCTTGCGTATCGCCGGCCATATCCCGGTGAAATGCGGCGTAGAAAGCCCTTGCCAGCCGGCTGCGCTCTTCATAGGACAATAGCGGCTCCAACAGCATGGCGAAAAGCATCCTCGCGACGGGTTCCGCCAACAGGCGGGGCGCCTTGCCAAGCCCTGTGGAAAAGCCGAAAATAGGCTTCATATAGCGGCTGTTGCCCCGCAAAAACAGCGTGATATAGTGTAGGCTCAGGCGCTCCAAATAATCCCGCAAAAAACCATCCGGATCGGGCGCAAACCCCAGGCAGCGGGTCAGCCGCTCCTCGTGGAACAATTCACGCAGCATGGCCTCCCGTTCCTTATCGGAATGGGACTTTGGCTCTTCAAAAATGTGCAGGATATAGCTCTTGATAACGGAAAAGTCCACCCGGCGTCCATCCCGCTCATGAAGGCGTCCATGCAGCAAAAGCGCCATCTGAACTTTTAAGTCCTGGGGCGCGGCTTTTTCTGCTTCCAATAGCAGCATATACTTTTTGCCGGGATCTTTCTCCCCCTCCGCACGCAATAGCAGGGCAGCGGGGTCCCCTTCCTTGGGGGCGGCCGTCTGCGGGGTGCATGGAACCGCCGGCTGCACTCCCGGTTTTAAAATCACAGCCCGGCCATTTTTTTCCGGAACAAGAGCCTGCGCACAATAAGGGCAGGTAAAAGGCTGAAGGGGCCGATCCTCCTCCACTTCCAACCGTCCGCCGCAGCCGGGGCAGATGAGCGGCATCATATGCGTCCCACCTTCCGTGAAATATTCCATTCCATAGTATACCATACATTTTTCCTCCCTCAAAGCACCCGGGGAGAAAAACAGCGCCAGGCCTGATAAAATGTAAATTGCCCTATTGACAAATAAATAGCGCCATGTTAACATGAGTCGAAAACCCGATTGATTTAGTAGGGATTGAAGGAGGGCCTCGGCATGAAGTTGTCTACCCGCGGGAAATATGGCCTGTATGCTATGTTTTACCTGGCGACCCAGGCAGGCAACGGCCCGCAGCCTTTAAAGGCAATTGCGGAAATCGGCGTGCCGGAGCAATACCTGGAACAGCTGCTGGGCAACCTGCGCAGGGCGGGGCTGGTCACCACCGTGCGGGGCGTCCAGGGCGGATACCAACTGGCCAGGGATTCCGATCAGATTTCAGTAGGCGACATCATTGATGCCACAGAAGGCCCCCTGCATCTTTCGGAGTGCCTGCAGGACACGGAAAGCTGCCAAAAAAGCGGCGACTGTCCCGCAAGAAGGGTCTGGAGCCGCCTGACCAACCAAATCAACAACCTGTTGCAAGGCATCACCCTCAAGGATATGCTGACTCCCCAAAGCTGGGAAGAAGAATAAGTAAAGCGAGGCTTTCCTATGAACCGGATTTATATGGACCACGCGGCAACCACCCCCACAAACCCCGAAGTAGTCAA
Organism: Bacillota bacterium; assembly: GCA_023392515.1. Taxonomy (GTDB): domain Bacteria; phylum Bacillota; class Clostridia; order Christensenellales; family Aristaeellaceae; genus JAEVYX01. The sequence continues at coordinate 39,868 of JAEVYX010000038.1, forward strand.
GGCCATGCTGCCTTACTTTACCGAGACTTACGGCAACCCCAGCAGCATTCATTCCTTTGGCCGGGAAGCGAGAAAAGCGGTGGAGGCAGCCCGCAGGCAGGTAGCCGCGGCCATCCACTGCAAGCCGGAGGAGGTTTATTTTACCGCCGGCGGATCAGAAAGCGACAACTGGGCCATTAAGGGTACCGCTTTTGCAAAGCGCAAAAAGGGTAATCATATCATCACCAGCGCCATTGAGCACCATGCGGTTTTGCACACCTGCCAATGGCTGCAGGGCCAGGGTTTTGACGTGACCTACCTGCCCGTAAACGAAGACGGCCTTGTTTCCCCCGAAGCGGTGGAAAAGGCCATTACCGATAAGACCATCCTGATTACCATCATGACGGCCAACAACGAAATCGGCACCATCGAGCCCATCGCCGAAATCGGGAAAATAGCCAAGGCCCGCAATATCACCTTCCATACCGATGCGGTGCAGGCGGTGGGAGCCATTCCCGTGGATGTTGAGGCGTGGCAGGTGGATATGCTATCCATGTCGGCCCACAAGTTCCACGGGCCCAAGGGTGTGGGCGCGCTGTACATCCGCAAGGGCGTACATCCCGACATTTTTTTGCAGGGCGGCGCTCAGGAGCGGGGCCAGCGTGCCGGTACGGAAAACCTGCCCGCCATTGTGGGCATGGGCGCGGCCATAGAGCTTGCGGTAAAGAACATGGACGAAAACGCCCGGCGGATCTCCGCTTTGCGGGACAAGCTGATCCACGGCATACTGGGCTCCATTCCTTACAGCCGTCTAAACGGCCCCTTTGAAAACCGGCTGCCCGGCAATGTGAATGTTTCGGTGCGCTACATCGAAGGCGAAGCGCTGCTTTTGCGCCTGGACCTGGCCGGCGTATCCGCCTCCAGCGGATCGGCCTGCACAAGCGGATCGCTGGACCCCTCCCACGTGCTGCTGGCCATCGGCCTCCCCCACGAAATTGCCCACGGAAGCCTCAGGCTTTCTCTGGGGACGGACAACACCGAGGAAGACGTGGATAAGGTGCTGGCCGTGCTGCCTGAAATTGTTGAAAACCTTCGGGCCATGTCGCCCCTGTTTAATAAGTGATGTTATAAGGAGGAATGATTTATGTTGTACAGTGATAAAGTTTGGGATCATTTTGAACATCCCCGGAATGTGGGCGAAATCGACAATCCCAGCGGCACCGGCACAGTCGGCAACGCCAAGTGCGGCGATATCATGAAGATGGACATCGTTGTGGAAGGCGGCGTTATTACCGACGTTAAATTCAAAACCTTCGGTTGCGGCGCGGCAATTGCCACCAGCAGCATGGCTACGGAAATGGTAAAGGGTAAAACCCTGGACGAAGCGCTGCAATTGACAAACAAAGCTGTCATGGAAGCGCTGGACGGGCTGCCCCCGGTAAAGGTTCACTGCTCGCTCCTGGCGGAGCAGGCTATTCACGCCGCCATTGAGGATTATCAAAAAAAGCAGCAGGCACAAGCCTAAAGTAACCGGCTGACACCGGGAAAGGAAAGCGGCTGTTTTACTGAAGAACCTATGGGGGGCCTTCAGCCCCCATACCCCTGACCAAAGGGCATTGCCCTTTGGATTCCCTTATATGGGATTCTTAAGGGATGAAATCCCTTAAGCAGGGGGTTCGGGGGGCAGCGCCCCCTGCCGTTCCTATCAGGAAGCGCCGCATTTTGCATGATGCCACAAATCCACGGTAATATTGAAGGGCTGCGCCAGTCGTTTCTCAGCGAACTGGAGACACTGTACGACTGGGAGGTTTCCCGCACCGATTTTGCGCCAACCGACCTGGTGGAATTCCTGGCTGAACGCTCCCGGAAAATCAACCGGGAAATCGCGGTCTACGTAACCCGTGACGGTGAGGTGGTGGATGTCATTGTGGGCAGCGTGGACAACGTACCCTTAAGTGACTTTCGCCTAAGGCGCAATGAAAAGCGGCTGTCAATGGTCCGCTGCATTCATACCCATCCGGGCGGCAGCGGAAACCTGTCCGACGTGGATGAGAGCGCCCTTCGCACCATGCGCTTTGACGCCATGGCCGCCATCGGCATCCCATCCACAGGATCGCTGGAGGTGGGTGTGGGCTTTTTGGGCGCGCCGGAAAACGGCGAGCCCGTTTTGCGTATTTTCCCGCCGGTGCCCTATCGTAAGCTTCCGCAAAAGGCCTGGATGGAAGAAATTCAGCATTCCGATGAAATGCTGCAGAGCGGGCAGGAGAACAAGCCGGAAAACGGCCCCGAGCGGGTAATCCTGGTGGGCACGGAAAGCGATACATCTTTGGACGAGCTGGAAAGGCTTGCCCAGACGGCGGGCGCGGTGATCGTGGGCCGCGCGCTGCAAAAGCGCGGAAAGCCCGACGGAGCCACGTTTATCGGCCGGGGCAAGGCGGAAACGCTGTCGCTGGACTGCCAGGCCCTGTATGCCGACGCGGCCATCTTTGACGAAGAATTGACCGGCATTCAAATGCGCAACCTGGAGGATATCCTGCGGGTAAAGGTCATCGACCGCACCACCCTCATATTGGATATCTTCGCCCAGCGGGCCACCACCCGGGAAGGCAAGCTGCAGGTGGAATTGGCCCAATTGAGCTACCGTTCCACCCGGCTGATCGGCCAGGGGCTTATCCTCTCCCGGCTGGCAGGCGGCATCGGCACCCGGGGCCCCGGTGAAAGCAAATTGGAAATGACCCGCCGCCGCATCAGGGAGCGGGTCACCCAGGTGCGCCAGGAACTGGAACAGATGGAGAAGCAGCGGGACCTGCGCCGCAAAAGCCGGGAGAAAAACCAAATCCCGGTGGTGGCGCTGGTGGGCTACACCAACGCCGGCAAGTCCACCCTTTTAAACCGCTTGAGCGGTGCCGATGTGTATGTAAAGGATCAGCTTTTTGCCACCCTGGACGCCGTGTCACGCAAGGTAACGCTGCCAATGGGCGGCGAGTTCCTTCTGGTGGATACGGTCGGCTTTATCAGAAAGCTTCCCCACACGCTGGTTGAGGCCTTCCACTCCACCCTGGAGGAGGCCGCCCTGGCGGATGTGCTTGTGATTGTATCCGACGCCTCCTCGCCGGAGGTCATGCAGCAGCATCAAGTGGTGCTGGAAGTGCTGGACAGCCTGGACGCCACCCACCAGCCGCGCATCGAAGTGCTGAACAAAAGCGACGTGGCGCAAGGTGCACCCTTTTTGCCCGGCGCGATTCAGGTATCCGCCCTCACCGGGGACGGGCTGCCCGAGCTTTTGTCCCAGATATCCCAAAATCTGAACCAGCGCCAGGAGCAGGTTACGCTTATGATTCCCTTTTCTCAGTACGCGCTGATTAATGAAGTGCGGGCTATGGGCCGCATCATAAATGAGGAACATATGGACGAGGGCACCAAAGTAACCGCCCTGATCGCCCCAAGCGATAAAAACCGCCTGATCTCCAAGTACGGCAGTGGAATTTTTTTAACAAATGCGTGAAGAATTTTCCAGTCTGTATCGTTACATGATTAATCGGGGTTTCTTGCAGGCGTAAGCCGCTCCCTTGGCATGGAAAGAAGAGGAAGATCAATGCTACAAAAGCTGATTGCATCGGCAGCGCTGACCGTATCCCTGATGCAGGGGGCTATGTTAACGGCTCTTCCCCAGTTGGATATAAGCGGGGAAATTTTTTTGGTGAATCGGCAATTTCCCATTTCGGAAAACTATGTGCCGGATACCGTAGTGGTCAACGTATCCGGTACATCACGCCTGATGCGGGAAGACGCCGCCAGGGCGCTGGAAGAAATGTTCGCCGCCGCCAAGAGTGAAGCAAAAATCAAGTTCCTTACCGTTTCCGGCTACCGCAGCTATGGAAAGCAAACCTTGATTTACAAGAACAAGGTCAAAAACACCGGCAGTAAGGAAAAGGCTGACGAATATGTGGCTGTGCCCGGTGCCAGCGAGCATCAGCTGGGGCTGGCCATGGATTTGGGTGCAAAGGGTGTCTCTTCGGGTCTGAACGGCAGCTTCGGTAAAACCAAGGCGGGAAAATGGCTTGTGGAAAATGCTCACCGCTTTGGCTATATCATCCGATATCAGGCAGGCTGGGAGGATATCACCGGCTACAATTACGAGCCGTGGCATGTGCGCTACTTGGGAGTAAAGCACGCCACCGCCATGTTTGAAAAGAATATTCCCATGGAAAAATATGTGGAAGAATTGCGCCTTCAAGCGCTTTTCGATATACTTGAGCCATAATGCCGGAATGGGAGTGTGCCCAATGGGGAAAAGGTTGTCACTTGCCGCGCTCATCTTGTGTCTATTGTTATTGGTCGCCTGCGCGTCGGCGCAGGAACTCCAGGGGGGAGAAACAGCTCAATGGACCTATCCCGTATCGCTGAAGGGGCTTGACGAGGAATATATTCGTTTAGCAAACCGTGATACACTGCTCCCATCGGATTACGCTCCCAAGGATCTTGTAAAGATTAGTGTCAAGAAAACCTCCAGCTCCTCCATCCAAATGCGGGAAGCGGCGTCCGAAGCCCTCTCAGCCATGTTTTCAGCTGCGCTGGACGACGGCTTGACACTTTATGCCCACAGCGGCTACCGCAGCTATCAGACGCAGAACACCATGTACAAAAACCGCCTGGAACGGAACGGCGGCAAGGATGACGGGGCCGTGGCCTATCCCGGTGCCAGCGACCATCAAACAGGGCTTGGCATTGACGTCATCAGCAAAAGCTGGATTGGCAACAGGTTCAACGAGAACTTTGCCAAGGAGCCGGAGGCGCAATGGATGGCGGCCCACTGCGCGGAATACGGTTTTATCATCCGCTATCCCGAGGATAAAGTGGACATCACCGAAATCATGTATGAGCCTTGGCATTTGCGGTATGTAGGCATGGAGGCCGCTAAGTATATCATGGGAAGCGGGATATGCCTGGAGGAGTTTACCGTGGAATGGCAGCAGGCCTTGGCAGACTTCCAAGCGGCAGGCGGCGATGTGAACCAAGCTCAGATAGAGCAAACGCTGCCCGTGGGCGAAGCGAATCAGAATCAGGCGGAACAGAAGCTGCCCAAAGGCGAAGTGGTCCTGAATGAACAGGGCGCGGATGGGGATTTTGAAGTAACCCTTTTTCACTGATTTCCAGATGCAAAGACACCCGGCGGATTTTTGCAATTCCGCCGGGTGTCTTTATGTTTAATCCGGTAATACCTCAATCAGCGCCAGGCTCTTCACCCGCCATTGCCCGTTTTCCCTAGCCAATACCGCCCGGTACTTGGCGCTTTGCCATTTGGGCGGGGAAAGCCTTGCCTCTCCCCCGGTCTCCAGCGCAACCTCCCGCAGGTTGGCCTTGATCTTTCCGTCAATCCGGGGAATGCGCTCTGTGATATCCGCCCGGGCTGTATCCTCCCAGGGCCAGGCCCACATCCATTCCATCTCCAGCCGGTGGTCGATGCCGCGAACTGTATAATCCACATAAGGGGATGAACCCCGGGCCGTTAAAACCAGTGCTTCATCCCGGTCCAGAAAGCTGCTTTGGAAATACTTCGTCAGTTCCTGTGCACTTTCCCCCATCATGACGACCTGCGCACGCCGGGCCATGCCGTCCTTTAAAACAATATAAATATTGGAGGCATTCATCGAATAATAGAATGCCACCGTCATCAAACTCAAAATTGCACACACCAGCATCAGCCGCGTGGCAAGATACCATACAAACCGGCGCAAATATTTCACGAAAGCGGCTCCTTTCGCCTAGATGATCATACAACGAATGAATTGTATGCTCTGTTGCATTATACCGCATTTACCTTTTCCGCGCAATGACAAGCAGGATACTCGGCAGGTCATATTCATGTGAGTGGGCGGGAAGGGGGCTTTTTGAAAAAATCCCCCTTCCCGTGCCCATCCCTGAAAAACTTTTGTAGGGATCTATGATCAGCATAAAAGCGTCTATTCCCACTGCTCCAGGGAGACAGCCAGCCAATTGGGAAACCTCATGCCGTTCAAGGCCAGGCTTTGAAGGAGGGATAAAAGTTCATGGCCAATCAAAAACCAGATGACCGCGCTTCGGAATAAAGCCGTGCCGCCGCTTAAAGCACGGTCCAAAAGGCCAGCCCCCAGTACACAGGTCAGAACCATACACTTTTTAATTAGGCTGTTCAGCCCATGCAGCGCGGGCCGCTCCTCCGAGCTTTTTCCGGTGTCGCGGTTGCGAAAACCCGCAAATATCTGCGCAATCAGGTCTGCAGCCATGACGGGCAAAAGCAGGCTCATGCTCCATTCCCACCCTTGCCCCATTCCTGCCAGCATGCCGCCCACAGCCATGCCCAGGCGCAAAAAAATATCCCAGGTGTTTAACAAAAACGACTTCACATGGATCCCCCCTTTCTCATCCTATTTCCTCTCTTCAAATGCATATGCTTTCTCTGTTTAAGAAATTAAAAAAGCGGCACGGATATACTCCATTGCCGCCACAATAGAAAAGCGGAGAAGCCGCCTTTTTGATATGCTCACGCAATACCATGCTTTACCCGGTCACGCTCCTCCGCAGCTTTGCCGTTGTTGAACCGTTCCAGGGTGCCTACCAGATAGCCGGTAATCCGGCGGATACGCTGAAAAGGCTTGTCCCCAAACTGATACGTAAGCTCTACTTCATCACCGTCCACCAGGATATCCATATGCTCAGGCGTAACGCCAAACTTTTCCTTGGCGCGCTCTACATAGGCCTTAATTTCCTGCGGCTCCAGATTTCCTCCGGTAACATGAACCGTACATTCCATGAAATCATCTCCTTGAAAGATGTATACCCGCATTTTGCGCCCATGAAACCATATCCGTCATGCCACATTTCTCCACACGCCATCACGGATCAGCAGTTTGTCTCCCAAAGGAGGCACTATATGGATTCCGGTCCGCCACGAGAAGGGATGCTTCTCCACTTTTCGGTTTTTAGATATGAAAAGGATATGAAATACCATTACAGCGTACGCACCATGACCCATCTGGTGGTTTTTCGGTGAAAGGCGGGATGGTTCCGCCGTTCCCACCGGCTTCTGTTCAATTCCTGCATCTGACGGCGAAGTTTCCTTTTTTCTTCATGCCAGTATATAAGCCAGCCAAACATGACACATCCTCCTTTATTGCCAATCAAGCGACCGGACTTCCAAAGCCAGCAATTTGCCCAGACGCTCCCGTTTGCTTCTTTTCGGTGTGCGCTGGCCATATTCGTATTTTTGATACGTGCTGCGGGAAATGCCGCAGGCCTGTGCCACCTGGCTTTGCGTCATACGGGCCAGCAAGCGGGCATTTACCAACCAATCCCGATAAGCTAGTGCCCGCTGCTCCCTTTCCTGCCACACATTTTGAATTTTCTGCTCCATAGTGCTTTCCTCCTACATATGAGAACGTTTGTTTGCATTATATCTAAACGGCATATTTCTGTCAATCCCTTTTTGGAATTTCTCCAAATTTTTCTATAGTCCAAAAGACCTGTCGCTTTCTGGCACGAAAGCACATGGATTTGCATTCTCTTTCTACATATTCATAGTCGCTGGCATCATATACTGTGAATAACGCATCGCAGGGAGGGTTGGATATGAGCATTTCAGGCGAGATGTTTCTTGTTGTCAATTTCTTATCCAACAGCCTGTCCCTGTGGCTTGCCTCCCGGCTCAGCGGCAACCCGCCGCCTGCCGGGAAGCGGCTGTGCGGGGCGGCCTTATGCGGAACCCTATATGGCATCATGGCCTATCTGCCGGGGCTGGAAGCCATCCGCACCCTTCCCTTTTTGCTCTTGTGCGGGTTTGGTATGGCACGGCTCATGTATCCCAAGCTTCGCCCGCTGCTTTTTATGAAAGCGGCGATCCTGACCATCTTCTGTGGGCTTCTTTTATCCGGTGTAGGCGCATTTCTTATGCAGCAAGGCCTGTCGGCTTGGATGGCCTATGGGTTCCTTTTTTTGTCGATTCTCGCCGCCAGTTTTTTCTGCTCCTGCCGGATATCGCCTCGGTCAAAGATCACCATGGTGGAAATCGGCCGGGAACAGCTTCCGCCCCAGCCGCAAATGGTGCGGCTGCCGGCCATGCTGGATACGGGCAACCAGTTGATGGACCCCATTACGGGCCTTCCAGTGGTGGTGGCCTCCCCCAGCGCATTAAGGCCGCTGCTGCCCTACGGCCTTCGGCCCGATAACCCGGAAACGCTGCCTTTGGGCTTTCGGCTGTTAAGCGTACAGACCACCGCCGGCCATAGGCTGATGATGTGCTTTCGGCCCAGTCAATTTCGCGTGCAATCGGAAGGCGTTTGGCATGAAAGCCAGGCGCTCATTGCCATTGCCCCCACCGGCTACGACGGCGCTCAGGCATTGGTGCCTTTCGCCGTGGTGGAGGCGCTATCATAAAGGAGGGACCCCCCATGCGCCTGAAACAACCCCTATTCCCCCGCCGGTGGCACTTTTTTTTGCGAAGGAAGCTCCTGCGTTTTTTGGCCTTTTTGCATCCGGGGCAGGTACATTATATTGGTGGCCCCGATCCGCTTCCTGCGCCCCTATCCCCCCAGGAGGAACGGCTCTGGGTGGAAAGGCTGCCGGGGGACGACGGTACGGCCCGCTCCATCCTCATTGAGCGAAACCTACGCCTGGTTGTTTTTATTGCCCGCAAGTTTGAAAACACGGGCATTGCCCTGGAAGATTTGATCTCCATCGGCACCATCGGGCTGATCAAGGCCGTGAACACATTTGATCCGGACAAAAAGATCAAATTGGCCACCTATGCCTCCCGCTGCATTGAAAACGAAGTGCTGATGTTTTTGCGTCGCAACAGCCGCACCCGGCTGGAAGTATCTTTGGACGAACCTCTCAAAACCGATTGGGACGGCAACGAACTGCTCCTGTCCGACGTGCTGGGCACGGAAGGGGATATGGTATACAAAAGCATTGAGGAAGGGGTTGAAAAGCAATTATTGGCTTACGCCCTCAACCACTTAAGCCCCCGGGAGCAGCGCATTATGCAATTGCGTTTCGGGCTCACCGGCGGCCAGGAAAAAACCCAAAAAGAAGTGGCGGATATCCTGGGCATTTCCCAGTCTTACATCTCAAGACTGGAAAAACGCATATTATCGCGGCTTCATGTCGAACTGACGCGCATCAGCAGTTAGTTTGTCAAGCGGCATAAAACGCCCAAAACAGGGTCATACTGCATGCATCTGGAGTTGTGGAGGAATGCAGTATGGCAACAGGAAAAGTGGAAATTTGCGGCGTGGACACCTCCTCTTTGCCCGTATTGAACAATGAGCGGATGCGCCAGCTTTTTCCTTTGGTTCACAGCGGCGACCAGGCGGCTCGGGAAGAATTCATCCGTGGCAATCTGCGCCTGGTGCTCAGCGTGATTCAGCGTTTCAACAACCGGGGCGAAAATGTGGATGATCTGTTCCAGGTAGGCTGCATCGGGCTGATAAAAGCCCTGGACAATTTCGACGTAAGTCAAAATGTACGCTTTTCCACCTATGCGGTGCCCATGATCATCGGTGAAATTCGCAGGTATCTTCGGGATAACAACGCCATCCGGGTCAGCCGCTCGCTGCGGGATATCGCCTACAAGGCTTTGCAGGCAAGGGACCGCCTAGCCAGCTCCCTCAACCGGGAACCTACCGTAACGGAATTGGCCAACGAGCTGCACCTCAACCGCGAGGATGTGGTGTTCGCCCTGGAAGCCATTCAGGATCCGGTATCGCTGTTTGAGCCGGTGTACAACGACGGCGGCGACGCCATTTACATCATGGACCAGGTGAAGGATGAAAAGCACGTGGACGAGTCCTGGCTGGAGGAGATCACCATCAAGGAGGCCATGCGCCGCCTGAACGAGCGGGAAAAACGTATCCTGCGCCTGCGGTTTTTCGAGGGCCGTACCCAAATGGAAGTAGCCAACGAAATCGGCATCAGCCAGGCCCAGGTTTCCAGGCTCGAAAAAAACGCCCTGCTCCATATGCGAAAGCATGTGCAGGTGCAGCCCATGTAATTCAGACGGAATCCTGCCAAATTCATTGACCGGCGCGTTTGCAAAAGCATTGCGCCGGTTTTTCATACCCCGATAAAGCGTCGGATGGAAACTTTCGGACCGGTGCTGCATACATGTTAGGAGAGGGAGGAATGCCGATGAGCTTGTCCGAACTGCGCACCAAGGATGTGGTAAACACCTGCGACGGGCGGCGTCTGGGTAAGGTGATGGACATTGAGTTTTGCGAGCGGGATGGCACGGTTCAGGCCATTGTGGTCCCCGGGGAATTCAATATGCTGCAGATGCTGAGGGGGGAAAAGTGCGGCATCGTCATTCCCTGGAACCACATCTGCAAAATTGGGGATGATGTGATTCTGGTCAATATCGATGATCTGTAAAAGGCACCTCCATTTTCTACATAATTCGGCAATTCTTCCTTTCCTATACTTTACGCGGTAGCCAAAATAGGCTATAATGTCAAGAGGAAACGTGGGACACTGTCCCAAGGAGGAATAGGTCCCCATGAGGTGTCAATACTGCAATTGTTCAGACAGCAAGGTCATCGATTCCCGCCCCACCGAGGAGGGTAACAGCATTCGCCGCCGCCGGGAATGCATCCAGTGCGGCCGCAGATTTACAACCTATGAAAAAATTGAGCTGATTCCCCTGCTCGTCGTAAAAAAAGACAAGCGGCGGGAAGCCTTTGATACGCAGAAGATCAGAAACGGCATCCTCCATGCCTGCGAAAAGCGGCCGATTTCCCTTACGGAAATCGACGCCATCGTTTCCAAGGTGGAGCAGAAGGTGTACAGCGCCATGGAAGAGGAAATCACCACCCGCCAAATCGGCGAATTGGTGATGGATGAATTGAAAAAGCTGGATGAGGTGGCCTATGTCCGCTTTGCGTCGGTGTACCGGCAGTT